>JAFZIJ010000198.1 GCA_017554445.1 Victivallales bacterium | reverse complement strand
CTGAAAGTAGAGGAAATCATGAAGACGCGCGGCGAATCGCTGCTTCCATACTGGAAGAAGATTCAGGATTTGGAAGCCCGCGTGGCGGCTTTGGAGGCTGAAATTGCCAAGAAGTCGGAATAAGATCGACGTGGATTGAACGACGGGGGGGCGTGTGAAAACGCCCCCCTTTTTGCATGATACGATATACAGAACGGTCCCGCAAGAGCGCGACCCTCCCTGTCCATTTGGAGACGATTGACGATGCGTGATTTTGACGCGGCGCAGGAACAGCGCTTTTTCGATATTTTCAAGAAATACTATGATTTGGAGAAGGACGCCGGAAAACAGCACAATCCGGAGAACTACTCGTTGGACAGGATGTATCCGCTGGCGGAACTCGTCGGAAATCCGGAAAAGCAGTTCAAAATCATCCATGTCGCTGGAACGAAGGGGAAGGGGACGACTTGCCATTTCATGTCCGCTCTGCTGGCAAGCTGCGGAAAACGTGTCGGTTTATTCACAAGTCCCCATTTGTCAACGGTTAGGGAACGTTTCCAGATCGACAACGAACTGGTCAGTTACGATGTCTTGATCGCGGCAGCGGAAAAGCTTGTGAAAGCCGTTGATGACGCTGGGCTATCGCCGTCGCTGTTTGAGCTATTCACCGTCATGGCGTTGAGGATTTTCGCTGATGCGGGCGTGGAATACGTCGTGTTCGAAACGGGAATCGGCGGACGGCTGGACGCGACAAATTACGTCCAACCTACGTTGACGGTCATCGTGCCGATCAGTTTTGATCATATGGCGTTGCTAGGCAACACGATAGAGGAAATCGCCGGCGAGAAGGCGGGCATTCTGAAGCCTGGTGTGCCGTTGGTGCTGTCCCGCCAAAGCTTTCCTGCGGCGGAAGAAACGATTCTGAAACGCGCGCAGGAAGTCGGAAGTCCCGTCCGTTGGCCCGTTAACGACGACATGGTGACGCCGTTTGCGAAGCCACGATGGGCACCGTATCTGCGGGAGAATTTCGCGACGGCGCTGTCGGCCATCTATCAGCTTGGCTTGACGCCGAATCGCAACTTGCTGAAGATTCCTGCGTTACGCGCGCGTTGTGAAGAGATTCGCCCTAAACCACTGGTGGTTTTGGATGCCGCGCATAACGGCGATTCGATGTCGCGTCTTGTTGAAGCGATGAACAAGCTGTATCCGAATATCCATTTCACGGTGGTTTTGGGGATTGTCAAAGGAAAAGACGCGCATGGCATCGTGTCGGCGTTGAAGAATTTGAACGGCGAGTTCATTCTGACGAATCCGCATACGGGCAAAGGCTCTGATTTGGAGAAACTTGCGGCGGAGATGAAAGAGACCGGACTGGACGTGCGCGGAATCATCCCGCAACTGACGAAGAAAGAACAGCTTCCGACGAACGTGCCGTTGCTGTTCACCGGCTCGTTCTTCACGGCGTTAATCGGTGAAGAGTTTTTTGATTAGTAACCACGAATTGACACGAATAAACACGAATGTTCATGATGAGTCCACTGAATACACGGAAGAAACGGAATGCCTCGCAGACGGGCCGACTAAATCTCTAAGGATTTCATGGTGAAACAAAACGTTGATTGCCAATGAGACAAACGGCTCCGTCTGCTCGGCGGTTCGTCACGCTTCGCGCAAGCGGAAACAACGTCATGTGGAAGCTCGAAATTAATAGTCTGTTGGCTCGGCGGTCTGAAAGCGCGTCGCGCAACAGATGAAAGACAGAGTACAAAAGAAAAAATACATAGTCATATGAAAATCAATGTTCCAAATGGTCGTGGTGTAGCGGTTTTCGATGTGCCGGACAGCAATCTGCTCGGTGTTTATGAATCGTCCGTAAATCGCGTTGCACCACCAGCGGATGCGGCGGCGGAAGTTGTTGCCGCACTTGAAAATCCGATTAGTTCGCCGCGTCTGCGCGAATTGGCGAAAGGACAGCGGAACATCGTCATCATCGCCAGCGACCATACACGGCCGGTTCCAAGCAAAGTCATTATGCCGCAGATGCTGGCGGAAATTCGTGCAGGCAATCCATCGGCGGATATTACCATATTGATTGCGACTGGCATGCATCGTGGCACGACGTTGGAGGAATTGAAAGAGAAGTTCGGCGATGAAATCGTCAAAAATGAAACCATCATCGTCCATGAATCGCATGACGATGCGTTGCAGACGTATTTAGGCGTTCTGCCGTCGGGCGGTGAATTATGGGTGGATCGCGTGGCGGCGGAAGCGGATTTGCTTGTGTCGGAAGGATTTATCGAACCACATTTCTTCGCGGGATTCTCTGGCGGACGGAAAAGTATCCTGCCTGGCATCGCGGGCATGAAGACGGTTATGGCCAACCATTGCGGCATGTTCATCAAATCGCCGCAAGCCCGCACAGGCATTCTGGAAGGCAATCCAATCCATCGCGACATGGTATGGGCGGCGCAGAAAATAGGCTTGCAATTCATCGTAAACGTCGTCATCAACGGTGATAAGAAGGTGATGAAAGCATTCGCTGGCGACTGCCTTGCCGCCCATGCGGCGGGTTGTGATTATCTGAACGGATTGTGCCGAATCGACGTGCCGATGGCGGACATCGTCATCACAAGCAATGGCGGTTATCCGTTGGATCAGAACATCTACCAGTCCGTAAAGGGCATGACGGCGGGCGAAGCTGCTGCGAAAGAGGGCGGCGTCATCGTCATGTCGTCGAGCTGTTCAAATGGCCATGGCGGCGAAGGTTTCTACAAGTTTATGGCAGAGATGCCGTCAGCAAAAGTGTTGTATGAACAACTTAGCGCGATTCCGCAAGCTGAGACGAAGCCAGACCAATGGCAGGCCCAGATATTGGCCCGCGTCATGGCTCATCATGATGTCATTGTTCTTTGCGACGAATGTTCACGTGGCTTGATCAAAGAGATGGGCATGCATGCCGTAGCGACGGCGGAGGAAGCTATGTCCTTGGCGTTCAAGTTGAAAGGAAAAAACGCAACCGTCGCCGTGATTCCCGATGGCGTTTCCGTAATTGTCAGTGGTCATTGACTTTTTTATAGGTAAATCGAACAAGGAGATTTGACATGGCATTGAAAGTTTGGTTGTCCGACACGTGCAAACGGTATTTCCCGAAAAGCAAAGCGGAAGCGAAGAAGACACTGTCGCTCGACTATGCGTTGAATGAACGCATGAGTTTTCAAGTGCTGCTTCGGCAAGACGGCGCACCACAGAAGGTGAACGTTTCCGCGACAGGACCAGACGGATGGGATGTCCGCGTCCGCAGGATTGGATATGTTCCTGTCCGCCATGCGAATACGGGAGCGGAAAACATTCCCGCCAAGAAACTTGCGTTGGAAGTCGATCTAGGTGATGGTCTGCCTGGATTCGTTCCGGATCCGTTGTTCGATGAGACGCGTCTTGTCCTCCCGCAAAACGAAACGCACGGCTTCTGGATTACCGTGAAGGCCCCCGCAAAAGTCGCGGCGGGAACGTATCCGATTGTGGTGAAGATCGAAACGGAACGCGACAAGACGCACAAAGTGACGTTTAAGGCAATTCTCCATGATGTTAAATTGGCTCCTCGCAAAGACTTCCATATCACGCATTGGTTCTATGCCGACTCACTCGTCGCTCAATATAAGGTAAAGGCGTTTTCGGAGGATTTCTGGCCGATTTGCGAAGAATACGTCAAAGACTATGTGGCGCATGGGCTGGACACGCTGTATGTGCCTGCGTTTACGCCACCTCTGGACGGCGTTAAACTGCCGACGCAGTTGCTCGGCGTGAAGCGGAAAGGCAAGAAATACGTGTTCGATTGGACGAATGTCCGCCGTTGGCTGGAAATGGCCAAGAAGTGCGGCATCACGAATTTCGAATGGGTCCATCCGTTCACGCAGTGGGGCGTGAAGAACGCCATCCGCATCTACGAAGGGCAGCAGGAAGATGAAAAACTGTTGTTCCCGCCGGAAACAGAAGCCACGTCGCCTGAATACCGTGAATTCCTGACGCAGTTCTTCAACGAGTTATATGATTTACTGAAGAAGGAAAAACTATTGACAAAGTCATTCTTCCACGTTTCTGACGAACCGCATGGTGACGAACATCGCGCCAACTACAAAGTGGCGCGCGCCATGCTGAAAGAGATCGCGCCATGGATGAAGACGATGGATGCGTTGTCGGAAATCGCCTTTGGTCGTGAAAAGATTACAGATATGCCCGTGCCGAGCATCCGCACGGCCGTGCAGTTCTACAATGAAGGTATCACGTCATGGTGCTATTACTGTTGCGGACCGCGAGGCGGATATGTGCAACGCCTTCTGGATACGCCGCTTCCAAAGATTTGGATGCATGGCTTCCTGTTCTACCGCTGGCCGTTCAAAGGCTTCCTCCATTGGGGCTTCAACTACTGGTTTGAATCGCAGACCCGCAATTTGATTGACGTCT
This sequence comes from Victivallales bacterium, assembly GCA_017554445.1. Lineage (GTDB taxonomy): Bacteria > Verrucomicrobiota > Lentisphaeria > Oligosphaerales > Oligosphaeraceae > UBA1407. The sequence goes on along the minus strand of JAFZIJ010000198.1, from coordinate 3,726 downwards.
ATGCCGAACAGGATGGCCTCAGATGGCCAGGCTGGGCATATGGCGACACATGCCAAGTCTATCCTGGACCGAACGGCAAGCCAGTTGATTCCATTCGTTGGGAAGTGTTTGGTGAATCATTGCAGGACTACCAGTTGCTACAGACGCTCGGCATCAGCCGCGACGATGAAATCTTCAAGCCAATCAAAGACTTCAACGACTTTCCGAAAGACGCGAAATGGCGTCTGAAGATCCGTAAGCAATTGCTGAAGTAAAAAGATATAGGGAGGGTCCCGCTCCTGCGGGAACGTGCACTACAGCGTTCCCGCAGGAGCGGGACCCTCCCACGTTGAATTACTGCCTTGCAAAAATCGGCATGACAATCAGTACAATGCCGCAGAAAGCGAAAACGGCGGAAAGGATCTGTGCCAATGTCTTGTTTTTTCCGCCCAGTTCGATAAGGTCTCTGATTCGCCACGGCAGGCTGAGGGCCACCATGCCGAAGATCCCCAACGCCAGGCAGATGCAGCTGAAAAACGGTCGGCCGGGGACGTCATGGACAAACGCCTTGATGATCAAAAAGTTGGCGCTTAGCGTGAAAAAGCCGCCGAAGGCGCGCGCGTTCAGATAGTCCAGATAGAAAATCGACAGGGCGATCGTGATTGGCACGAGAGCCCATACGATGGGATGGAATTTCGCCAAATTGCCTTCCAACATCAGGCAGCCATAGTAGGCCGACCAGATGAGACAGGCCGCTCCGACGGCGACGCCAGGAGCGATCGGCTTGCGTGGCCACGAAGGCGCGACGTCTGTCCAATTCCCGCGGGATAATTGGAAGAACATGCCTGCGAGGCTGAAGCAGAAGACTGCGAGTATGATGGAAACCAGAAGGAACAACGGCATGGTTGATTAATCAGTGGGGGTGTTCATGAATTGACGGTGATCCATTCGGACTCGTACCAGGAGATCTTGTAGTCGGCCCTCAAGTCGATGGACTGTATTTTCTGCATGGCGTTTTCAAGTTCCTTGAACGCCCATAGATAGCTCATATAAGCTTCTTCGGCTTCCGTCGGCGGATTATGGACGGTGCGGCGTTTGTCTGTACGCGTCACTTCCATGACACGTGCGACTTCGTGGAAGAGACAAAGGAAGGCGAGATATTTGAGCGGCAGTTTCTGCATTTCCCTCATGTAGGCGTACAGTCTGAACGTCTTGAAGTTTTCACGGCCTTCCTGCGTCTGCAAGGCGTTGCTGGCGTTGGCGCATTCGTCTTGGAAGGAGAGGATGCCGATGGGGCTGAGCAGGAATGTGTTCTGTGCTTCGTCAAACTGGCAGGCCGCTTCAGGATAAGTGCCATCTGTCGAAAGGATGAAACGGGCGGTCATCTCCTGCATGCCGACCAGCGGTTTGATGAAAAGACGCGCAAACGTCTCGATGGGTCCTTGGAAATCTTCCAGACATTTGTCCAGAGCCTCCGCAGCCGCCTTTCCAGGGGCTTTTCGATAGGCTTTCGCCAATTTTTCAATTTGCATCCAACTCATAATGCTGTATTCAATTGATGCGGCAGGACATAATCCCTGAAAGACAAAACATACTGATATAGTAAAAATTAATATAATTTAGCACAAAACAGGACATTAACAATTATTTTCACAAAATAAAGTTGGATTTGAACCTAAAAGGGATGATTTCATTGATTTGACAAAAGAAAAAGACGGTATATTTATATAGTATGGAGTGTTTTTTCAATGATATCAACCATCATACAGGAGACGTTTCAATGAAAGAATTGCATGTTGGCATCGTCGGTCTTGGCTGGGTGGCCGAGGCTCATCTGATTGCGTTCAACCAGACGACAGGCGCGAAAGTCACCGCTGTCTGTAGCTCGCGGAATCCCTCTCCGGCGGACGTGGAAAAACGCTATGGCGTTCCGCTGAAGGTATATGCGAAGCTTGAGGACATGCTGGCGGATCCGGATATCGACATCGTGTCCATCTGCACGGCGAATCCGCTTCATGCGCAACAGACGATCGACTCCGTGATGGCGGGCAAGCATGTGTACATCGAGAAGCCGATGGCGCTGTCGTACGAAGACACGAAGCGCATGCAGGCGGCCATCAAGAAGAGCGGCAAGAAGGTCTGCGTCGGCTTCGAATGCCGTTACAGCATGCAGGTGAAACTGCTGAATTCCATCGTTGAAAAAGGTTTGATCGGCGACGTGACGTATGGCGAATCGGACTACTATCATGGCATCGGCCCGTGGTATCGCCAGTTCTGCTGGAGCAACACGGCGGCCGGCGGCGGCAGCGCGCTTCTGAGCGGCGGTTGCCATGCGATGGACGCGTTGATGTATCTCATGCGCGAACCCGTCGAGGAAGTCATGAGCTACTCCACGAAGAGCAAGGCGGACTGCTTCTCCAGCTATGAGTTCGACCCATGCAGCGTGACGATTATCAAATTCGCCAACGGCAAGGTCGGCAAATGCGCGGCGAGCATCGACTGCCTGCAGCCGTACTACTTCCATTTCCAACTGGTCGGCAGCAAAGGAAGCATCCGTGACAACCAGATTTATTCGACGGATTTGGACGGTCTCGTGAAAGACCGCTGGACGACGTTGCAGACGTCCACACTGGATTCCGGCGAAGTTCTCGACCATCCGTACAACCCGCAGATGCAGGCATTTGTCGATGCCATCAATAATGACACGGAAGTTCCGCTGACGAGTTTTGAAGACGCCTTCAAGACGCACAAGGCGATCTTCGCGGCGGATCTTTCCGCAAAACTGGGCCGTCCTGTGAAACTGTCCGAATTGGATTGAAGGAACCACGAAAAGCACGAAAAGCACGAAAATTCAGTCCACAGAAAACACAGAACAAACAAAAGCCTCGCCGTCGGGCCGACGACATCCCTAAGGATTTTCATGGTAAAACGAAACGTTGATCACGGATGATGCAAACGGCTCCGGCAGCTCGGCGGTTGTGAAAGCGCTTCGCGCGACAGAAAAGCGTAATGCAAAATCTTTGTCAAAAGACAAGAAATTGAACAATAGTAGTACAAAATAAACAGACAACCGCCGCCATTCAGTATTTCCCATTGAATGGCGGCGGTTGTTTTTTTTGTCTAAATTACTGACTTATTTGAATTTGCAGACGCCGTCCAGATAGACTTGGTTGACGGCGAATTCGTCATCGAGAACGGTCATATCGGCGATGAATCCTTCTTCGATCTTGCCGAGATTCTTGATGCCGAGGTTGCAGGCCTGATTGTAGGACGTGGCCTTGACGAGCTGGCAGAGCGGCTTGCCCGTGACTTCCGCGACGTTCTTGAAGGCCGTGTTGAACTGGAGCGTGGATCCCGCGAGAGCGCCGTTGGAGGCGAGACGCGCGGCACCGTCGGAAACGACGACGGCGAGGCCGCCGAGCTGGTAGTTGCCGTCCGGCAGGCCGGTGGCTTCCATGGCGTCCGTGATGAGCAGGATCTTGTCGATGGGCTTCACCTTGAAGGCGAGGGCGATCATGTCCGGGCAAAGATGAATCTTGTCGCAGATCATTTCAATATAGGTCTTGTCGTCATAGAGTCCCGCGCCGACGAGGCCGATTTCGCGGTGGTGGAGCTTCGTCATCTGGTTGCAGAAATGGGTCAGGCGGCAGAGACCTTTGGCCTGGCCGGCCTTGTATTGCGCCATGGTCGCGTTCGTGTGGCCGCAGGACGGCACGATACAGGCCTTGACAAGTTTCGCGGTGAACG
>JAFZIJ010000197.1 GCA_017554445.1 Victivallales bacterium | reverse complement strand
GTGGATGCATCTCAATCCGTCGCCGCTCTGCGCCGCCGCCCCCAAGAAGCGCGCAGGCGACCAGATTCCGGGCTATGGTGAAGACTGCTGTCTCGCACAAGGCCCCGAAGCCCTTGCGACTGGCGCACTTGCAGCCGCCATGAAAGAAGGCCCCAATGTCGTCGTCAATCTCTACGAAGCGGCAGACATCGCCGTTGACAGTGGCCTCCAACTTGTCATCACAGGCGAATATCCAGACGAAGGCGCTGTGAAAATCACCGTCAAGCCCGCCCGTCCGCGCGAATTCACCCTTAAGCTCCGTATTCCCGCCTGGAGCAAGAATACGACGCTGTTGCTCAACGGTGAGCCAATCTCCGTCACGCCAGGCAGTTACCGTCCTATCAACCGCCTCTGGCAAGACGGCGACATCATCGAATTGAATCTCGACATGTCGCTCGCCATCATTCCGGCGGCGGACGGCTCGAAACTCACCGCCCTCCGCCGCGGCCCAATCCTGCTCGTCCGCGACTCGCGTCTCGGCGACATCGACAAGCCGTATGGCAATCCGAAAACCGCCACGCTACTTCCCGCCATCGAAGGCATCAAACGTGCCTATCAGCTTGACGACGGCTCGCAGGTCTGCGACTATGCGTCCGCAGGAAATCAATTCTCCGACGAAAACCTCCTCCGCGTTTTTGTTTAAATCTTCCCTCGCAGCCGTTTCCCGCCACTCCAACCACCACCAACCATATTATAATAAAGGAATAACATGAAGAAACTCTTTATCTTATGCATGTTGGCAGGATTGCTTCTCAACGCCCAGACATTCGAATTGGCGCCAAACGGTTGCGCATTCATCAAAGGCCAGAATCTCATCCGTTCCGTCCGTCCCATCCTATGGGACAAATCATGGACGAACAACACGCTTGACGATAATACGCCAGCTGATTCCGCGCTCAATTCCGTCGCCTTGTCGCTCACCGTGCCCAGAACTCAGAACGCCATGGATTTTTCCATCACGAAATCCATCAGCGACGCAGGCCATTCCAGCCTGACCTACACGGCGACAACGAAAACATCGCTCTCGCTCAACGGCGTCTGCATTCTCGCCATTCTGACGCCGTCCGTCGTTGCCGGACATGAATTCATCACGATTCCGAACGGCATAAAAGGCGTATTCCCAGCGGAATACCAAAAGCAGGGAATCCATAATTCCGTTGATCAAGGAATCGCCATCAAGCAGGATGACGGCAACTATCTCGTGCTGAGCTCCTCCAAACTCACCAACTTTCTCATTCAAGACGACCGCGCCTTCCAAGTGAACGCTTTTCAAATGCGCTTCGCCCTCACACCCAACGATGTCCGCAAAAATACAAAATACATGAATCGCATGTCCATCTCAACCGTCACCCCAGAACAACTTCAGAATATGCTCGCAAAAAAGAAAGTCCTCACACAGACCAACGTCGGCGACAGGCTTATTTTCAGCCATGACGACTACGGCGTCGGCACGCTGACAAAAGGGCCGGACACTTACGTCAATGTTAGCGCCGCCGTCCACGGCCTCGAATGGGCCTTCGGCCCGCAATCCAGCGGGGCCTTCAACACGATCGATGACGACGACAGCCGCACATTCGAAGGCGCCATCACCATCCCGAAGACCGATGACGTTCCTCTCAACATCATTGAACGGAACACGTTGGATGAAACACGGCAAAAGCTCATCAGCGAATACAAATTCATTATTCCGGAAAAGGTCAGCATCAACGGTTTCCAACTTTCCTACCATCTCATGCTTCCGTACTACACTGGCGCGACTCTCCAGTGCGAGACGACGGAAGGCCCGAAATCCGTCGTCATCACTGAAAATGCAGGCGAGAGGACGCCGTTTACCGGAACCGTCAAGTCGATTACCATAAAGCCCGTGACCGAAGCACCTTCCATCATCTTGGATTTTGGACAACCGACGTTTCTTTTCTTCCAGGACAACCGCGCATGGAACGCTAGCGACCTCGAAATCCGCCTGAGCTTCGCACGCTTTGAGAAAGGCGGCGAAATCGGCCCATTTGACATCCAGCGAACCATCACGTTCGCCGCTGAAAATGTGGATGGCCCCATGCTCCCGCTCCTTTTCACGAACGCCGTCACGTCCGTCACGGACACGTCCAATTGGTTCCCCTACACGCTTCCGTGGGACGCCCCTTCCCCGCTGGACGTCTCCTTCCTGAATGAAAAGCCAGCCGGAAAGCATGGTTTCATCGCCGTAAAAGGCGACCAATTCATCACTTCCGGCGACGGCCAGCCCATCCGTTTCTGGGGGACGTGCTTCTCCGCAGGCGCAAACTTCCCCACGCATGAACAAGCCGAAATCGTCGCCAGACGCCTTGCCTCCTTCGGCATCAACATGGTCCGCACTCATCATGCGGACACGCAATGGGGCGAAAACAGCCTATTCGACAAGAAGGCGGACAACACACGCTCTTTCGATCCCGTCAATCTGGACAAATTCGACTACCTGATGTACTGCCTCAAACGCGAAGGCATTTACATCTATCTCGACCAGCTGGTCAACCGTACATTCAAGAAAGGCGACGGTGTCGATAACGCCGAAGAGCTTCCCGTCTGCGCGAAGCCATATTGCTATTTCGACCGCAAGCTCATCGAACTTCAGAAGGAATATTCGCGCAATCTTTGGACGCATGTAAATCCTTATACGAAAATGGCCTATAAAGACGATCCAGCCGTCGCCATGATGGAATTCGCCAACGAAAACGACTTGTGGTCGCAATCAGTTGTCATCGAACCGTACCGCACGCGTTTCGAGGCGATGTATCGCGAATGGGCCGCCCAAAACAACATCGAATTGCCGCCAGACAAAGTCGATTTCACGCAGAAGACGGATGCGATGGTCAAATTCTTTATCCACGTCACGGATGAATACCACCGTGAGATGGGCGATTTCCTCCGCAACGAAATCGGCGTGAAAGTCCCGAACACAGGCTCCAACTGGACACGCAACACAAGCCTTCTCGCCTCACTTGCCAAGCTCGACTACACGGATTCACACGCCTACTGGAACCATCCGAAAACAGGCGGTTTCTTCAACACGAATTCCATGCTGCGCAGTGAATCCATCATCATGGATGGCCTTGGTTTTCAGAAGATTACCGGCAAGCCGTTCTTCATCTCCGAATGGGACGCCCCATGGCCGTACGAATTCCGCGCGGAACTGCCCGCCTGGATCGCCGCCGTCTCCGCCTTCCAGAATTGGAACGGCCTGACCGTCTATACCTACCGCCATTCGTCCATCCCGACGGACGCCCTCAGCGGCTCCTTCGAGACGTTCAACGATCCCGCTCGCTTCGGTCTCTTCCCGATCGCCTCATTGATCTACCGCCGCGGCGACGTCACGCCCGGCCATACTGTCAAACGCCTCGTGCATTCCGCGCAGGTCGCCGCAACAACAAAATCCCCAAGCAGTTGGAATTATTCCGCCCTGAGATCGCTTTCCAACATGTACCGTTTTGAAGCGGAATTCACGGACTCCACTAATCCGGACGACATCACACAAAAGGACAAGTCGCTCATCAACGGAACCGCCGTCGCCTCCGAAAACGGACAGATTCTGCGCGATATGAAAGACGCCAGTCTCATCATCGATACGCCGCGTTCGCAAGTCGTCACATCGTTCTTCCAAAACAAGAAGTCGTTCAGCACAAACGACATGACGGTCGCCATCGACAGACAGTTCGCAACCGTCGCCCTCAGTTCGCCGTCGGACAAGCCGATCAACCAGTCCGACAAGCTCTTCCTGATCGTTGTCGGCCGCGCGGAAAACACAGGCTTCTCCTACGCGTTCGCCCGCAACAAGATGGTCACTCGCGGCTACGGTCCCATCCTCACGGATCACATCAACGCGGCCATCACGATCAAGACCGCCAATCCCGCATTGAAGGTCTATCCGATGTCCAACACAGGCGAAAAACTGCCCGCCGTCCCCTCCACGTATGATGACGGCAAGCTTTCGTTCACCACCTCCGCCAACACCATCTACTACATCATCGAATAAATTTACTTGCATATTTCTGTAAATGTATTATTCTATAAGAAATTGATATTTGTTTCTTTTTCCAATTGAACTAAAAACAAACAACGGAGTAACACAATGGCTAAAGAAGAATTGGTGCGTTTTGGTATCCTCGGCGCAGGCAGTATCGCCCTGTTCCGCCACGCTCTCGAACTCTCACAGAACCCCTATGCGAAACTCGTCGCCGTCTATGATCCCATCAAGTCACGCGCCGAATACCTCTCCAGCCTGTACCATGTTCCAGTTGTCGATAGCGAAGAAGCCATCATCAACAACAAGAACATCGACGCCGTCTGCGTCTGCACGCCCAACAGCGAGCATGCCCGCCTGACCATCGCCTGCCTGAAGGCCGACAAAGACGTCCTCTGCGAGAAGCCGATGGCGACCAATCTCGAAGACGCCTCCAAGATGATCCTCACGGCTGAGAAGCTCGGCCGCAAGCTCATGATCGGCCACAACCAGTGCCTCATGTCCCCCCATCTCAAGGCCAAGAAGCTCCTCCAGGAAGGCGTCATCGGCAAAGTCATGACCTTCCGCACGGCTTTCGGCCACGGCGGCCCGGAAACATGGTCGCAGGACAAAGGTCCGCACACCTGGTTCTTCAAGAAGGAAAAGGCCTACGTCGGCTGCATGGGCGACCTCGGCGTCCACAAGTGCTATCTGATCCCGTGGTTGCTCGGCACCGACATCGTCGAAGCCGCCTCCTTCGTCGCCACGATGGACAAGAAGAATGAAAAAGGCAAGCCGATCACAGTTGATGACAACGCGGTCTGCATCCTCAAGATGTCCGATGGCGTTCTCGGCCAGCTCACCGCCTCCTGGACCTACTACGGTCCCGAAGACAACATCACGACCATCTACGGCACGGAAGGCCGCATGATTCTCGGCGCGAATCCGGACTATCCCGTTGAAGTCTATCTGAAGAACGGCGAAGTTCAGAAGTACAAAGTCGGTGCTGTCGCCACGAACACAGTGCAAGTCAAATCCGGCATTCCGGATCTGTTCGTCGATTGCATTCTCGACGACATCAAGCCGCCGTTCGACGGCATCAAAGGCTACAAGGCCCTCGCCGCCGTCGTCGCCTGCCTCGAATCCAATGAGACCGGCAAGATCTGCAAAGTCCACAACGAACTCATGCCTGTGAAGGTTGATGCGGCTCCCGCGAAGAAAGCCGCTGCTCCCGCTAAAAAGGCTCCGGCCAAGAAAGCAGCTGCCAAAAAGGCTCCCGCGAAAAAGACCGCCAAGAAGAAATAAATAGTATCTAGTCATCAGGCCGTTGGAGCAACATCCAACGGCCTTTTTCATCTATTATTTCGTCCCATTAGTCGCTTTTGTCCCTAAAACCACGCCTTTGCTTTTAGCTTTACTACCCACTAACTAGCGGTCGCGCAGGAGCGCAGCCCTCCCTTCTGGCCACTAACCACTAACCACTAACCACTAATTTCCATGGCATTTTTAGACGAAAATTACCTCCTCCGCGGCGATGAATCCAAGAAGCTCTACGCCGCCGTCAAAGACCTCCCCATCATTGACGCACACAACCACTGCGATGTCAATGCCCTCGCGGAAGACCGCAACTTCACGGATCTGTGGGACGCCGAGGCCGCGACAGACCACTATGTTTGGGAAGTTCTCCGCAAATCCGGCGTTCCTGAATATCTGCTAACAGGCAAAGACGCCTCCAACCACGACAAATGGATCGCCATGGCCGCCGCGTTCGAAAAGGTCGCCGGCAACCCGACGTATGAATGGATCCATCTGGATCTGAAACGCCGCCTCGGCATCGACGAACTCATCACCGCCGACAACGCGGAAGCCATCTGGCAGAAGTCGAAGGCCATTCTCGCGAAAAAAGAGTTCTCGCAGCAGAATCTCATCAAGCAGATGAACGTCGAAGCCATGTGCTCCACCGACGATCCAGCCGACACGCTTGAATACCATCAAGCCCTCCAGAAGTCGCAACTGAAAGGCATCGTCCATCCGACGTTCCGCCCCGACAAGGCCATGAATATTTTCAAGCCGGATTTCGCAGACTATGTGAAGACGCTCGGAAAACGTTGGAACATCGCCATCAAGACGATCGACGACCTGCTCGCCGCCTTGAAGGCCGCCCATGACTTCTTCGCCGAAAACGGCTGTGTCGCCTCCGACCACGGTGTCGCCGTCCCCTATGGCCTGCAGATCGCGAAGCAGGACGCGGAAGCCGTCTTCCAGAAAGCCCTTGCGCGCAAGCCGCTTACGGAAGCCGAAACAATTGCCTACATGTCCTACGTCTTCAACGAAGTTGCGGAAATGGACGCCCAGAAAGGATGGGTCTTCCAAATCCATATCGGTGCCGTTCGCGACGTGCGCGACTCCCTCTATAACAGCCTCGGCGCGGATGTCGGCGGTGATATTTCCGACCATTTGACCGACTACGTCGCCAACCTTCTGCCGTTGCTGAACCGCTTCGATGGACGCCTCAAGACCGTCCTCTACAACATGAATCCCATCCACAACGCGACGCTCGCCCATCTGACGCGCGCCTTCGGCAACACCGTCTCGCTCGGCCTCGCGTGGTGGCTCAATGATTCGTTCATCGGCATGAAGAACCAGCTCGAATACTCCACGTCCGTCGATACGTTCGCGAACATGGGCGGCATGGTCTCCGACTCCCGCAAGATCCTCTCCTACGGCTCGCGCCACGAAATGTTCCGCCGCACACTCTGCCACGTTCTCGGCAACGAAGTCGAACTCGGCCAGATGCCGGCGGAAGTCGCGGAACGCCTCGCCGTCAGCCTCTCCTACACACGTCCCAAGACTCTCTTTGGACTCTGATACACTCGCCTTCGCGGAGCTTAAAGCCTAAAGCTTAAAGCTTAAAGCCTTTTTAAGCAATTGGCCATAAGCTCCGCGAAGCGACTTGTGTAGTTTTTTTCACAAAGATTTTTTACTATCTTTTCCATCTGTTGCGCGCAGCGCTATCAGACCGCCGAGCCGCCGTAGCCGTTTGGATTCATTCGCCGCAAGATTTCATAATCTATGAACCAATACTTTTGAAATGTGTCGGCTCGGCGGCGAGGCAATCTGTGAAAAAATCTGTGTAATCCGTGTGATCTGTGGTTCATAACACATTGTGTTGTATTGTCTTTCGTGATTCCTTTAATGTTCAAGACGTTGCAACGTAATTTCAAATTGCTGGGGAAGCGACGCTTCATTTTCATGTTCGTCGTTCCCCTAGTCATCTGCGTCTTTCTCGTGGCGACGCGAATCGAAAGCTCCGCCGTCCAATTGCGCCGCGTCGAAATGAAAAAAGAGGACTTCCGCGTCCCCTTCAAGAAACCGTTACGCGTCCTCCACATTTCGGATACGCATCTATATAACAGTGCCGCCGTCAAACGTCTCCACAAGGCTCTTGATCTTGCCCTCCCGCATTCGCCGGACATCGCCGTCCTCACTGGCGATTTCGGCATCGTCCCTAAAAACGAACACGATTATCTCCTCGCGCTCAGTTACTTCCAACTGTTGTCGCAGGCCATGCCGACGTTTGCCTGTCTCGGCAACCACGACTACCAACGCAAGCCCAAAGAGTTTCCGCCTCCCGGCCCATCCGTCCTCAAGTTTCTTGCCGACGCGAACATCACGGTTCTTCAAAATGAATCCAAGTCCATAATAGTCAACGGACAACGCATCGTCATCGCTGGCATGGAGGACTATTGGAAAGGCCGTCCGAATGCGCAAGGTTGCCTGCCGCTCATCGACGAATCGCGCGAAGACGTCCACTATCTCCTTCTCGACCACAATCCGGACCATCTTCTGAAATTGCAAGATTACGATTGGGATGTCGCCTTTTCCGGCCATGCCCACGGCGGCCAGATCAAGATTCCCTTCATCGAATGGCGGCCGCATACGAATCTAGAGAACAACCATCTCGCCCGCCCGGGCATCCACGAAATCTTTCCGAAGCGCTATTTATGTGAATCAGTCGGCCTCGGCAACCTCTACGAACTCCGTATGTTCTGCAACCCGGATATAACTATTTTGGATATTAAGTAATTCACAACACAAAATTGTTGGGCAAGTCACCGCTTGTTGTCAACAGTGTTTTTCTCACTTTGGATATTTTTTTCCTTTTTTCATTTGATTGATCAGTATGTAAAGGAAAATCATTCGAACATTTGAACATATCCTATCTTCTTTTGCGCGGAGATATACGTTTAGTTTTGCGTTTAGAAGCCTCATCAAGCAATGCCGCCAATTTTTCGCGAAGTTGTGTTTCGTCTGGCAAATATAGTTGGTACTTACTCACAAATAGGCGATTTGATATTCCCTGCGTAGCAAATTGTACAACCAGATCATCCTTATTGGCTCCCAAAACGATACCTACCGGTTCGGCATCACTCTTGCTACCGACTTCTGATTTGAAATAGTTCAAATACATGTTCATCTGTCCAATATCCTGATGCTTTATCATACCACGTTTCAAATCGATAAGCACAAAGCATTTAAGCAAATAATTGTAGAACACAAGATCAACTCTGCACGGATGTTCTGTATTAAGCGGTATGCGGTATTGACTTGCTACAAAAGAAAAACCGCGTCCTAATTCAAGAAGGAAGTCTCGAAGATGCTCAATAAGCGCCGCATGAAGCCGTCCCTCCTTCAGACGCTCTGCAACTGGCAAACCGGCAAACTCAAGGACGTATGGATCTCGAAGAATGTCTTCTGGCTTCTGTACACGATTGCCTTCGTTTGCCAAGGCAAGCACACCTTCCTTGTCTCGTGAAAGCGCAATTCGATGGAAAAGCATGGATTGCATCTGTCGCCGTAATTCACGGACACTCCACTTAGATCTTTCACATTCCTTCTGGTAGAAAGCGATTTCCAACGGATCATCAGCTCGAAGAATCTCAAGATAGTGACTCCAAGTCAAAAATCCAGACGTCTGGATTTTTTGTGATATGAGATAGAACTTGCGCATATAGTGCAAGTTAGAATGTGCAAAGCCTCGTCCCAACCGAAGAGTCAAATCATGTGCAAGCCTCCGCATCAGTCCATCCCCGTAAACCGCCTTGTCAGAGCCGTGTTGCTCATACTCCACAATATATTCTCCTGTTTGCCAATAGGTTTGAAGCATGATCGTATTCATTGCCGCCTTCAATCCAGAACGTGCGTCATGGACAAGTTTTTCAATGGCCGAAACCAACGTATCGTATGTCGGCATTGTTTTTGGAGAAACGTCTTTCGCCTCACCTTCATCGCTCTTTTTAATTTGTCTTTTTGACATATCCATTCCTTTCTGTTCCATGCAGTGCCATTTGCATCATCCCATCTATCAGTAGAATTATTCCTAGTCATCTTTTCATCTTTTGTTCGACAGTCATAAGATTGGACGACATGGGCTGGCCTGCATGGAAAGCGGCTAAATCTCTGAAGAAAGGCATGACCAACTTGCCGAGTTTTTCGATTGCATCCTGCAAAATGCAATCAAGCTGCATCAAATCCGGTTCGTCTTCATTGATTTTCTCAAAATTCCACCAGTAGTCATAGTTTACAATCTCTTCGTACGGTTTCAGAATGTATTCGGATGGGTTGATCGGTGGAGGCAAGAATTTCGGATCAAGATAAATAATGCGAAGACATCCATCATCGTTGGAAAGACTTTTCGGCCATCCATTGGAATTGACGATGTCCGTCTCGACATCTGGCTGCCATGCGCATTCAAACGTAAAACAGTTCCTTGTCGAACCTGCGAAGTTCACGACGAAATAATATCGTTTCGTCAATTCCGATCCGTCATCCCAATAACGATAGCACAAGAACCCTGACGGCATGGCCATGCTTTTGTCTTCGACAAGATTCTTGAAATCATTCGCAATGGCTTTCTGCAGGCCTCTTTTGAAAAAGCGCTTCAGTTTCATATTCTATTGCTCCTACAGTTCAAAAACCTTTCGGCTATTCCTATTGTTAATCATCTTCCATTCCTTATACTTTATATATGGAAAAACATTTTTCAAGCCAACCTAAATTATTTTCATCAAGTGAAATCAATGGCTCGCGGCGGGACACCGCCAGCAATTTTTGACAAAAGGATTTGAAAACCTTCAATAAGGAATGTATAGTAACAGCTAGTGTGTGTCATTTTCCTTTTACCATATATATAGTCTCTCAGGGAACCGAAAACCATGGCGGACGATCTGCAAGCCCTACTGAACAAAATCAATGAAGAAGGCCTGAAAAAGGCGGAGCAAACCAAGGCCGACATCATCGCAAAAGCCCAAGCCGAAGCGAAAGGCATCATCAAAAAGGCTCAGGAAGAAGCCGATGACTGCCGTGCAAAGGCTCAGGCGGATTCGCAAATCCTTGTACAAAAAGGAGAAGAAGCCCTTCGCCAGGCCGCGCGAGACATGATGCTCTCCCTCCGTCAACAGCTCCAAAGCCGCGTCAAAACGGCTGTCCTCCAATTGATGGACGCCACGTTGGACGCGCAGCAGATGCCCGGCATCATCGCGCAGATCGTTCAAAGCTACCTCCAGAAAGACGGCAATGAAGACAATCTCGAACTGCTCGTCAACAAAGACCAGTTGGACGTCTTGTCCGCCGCCGTCAAAGCGAAGCTTGCGGACAATCTGAAGAATCAGTGCGAATTCTCCCCCGCTCCAACCGTCACCAATGGCTTCAAACTCGCATTTAAGGACAACGACGTGCTTTACGACTTCACGGATCAGGCTCTTGCCGACGCCGTCGCATCCTACGTCGGCCCCCGCATCGCCGCCGCGCTTTCCGACAAGAACTGACGGATTCCAGCCATGCCCACCGACATCCATTATTTCATCGCGTCGCTGCCCGGCTTGAAACGTCATGAAAAGCCCTTCTACAGCTTTCAAGACTTTCTGAAGCTTTGCGAATACAATTTCGCTCCGGAAGTCGCGCGCTCCATCGCGAGCCTTTCTCTCGATCCCGTTGCAGGAAAAAGTGATTTCTGCGACGCCGCGCGGGAATGGCGCCAATGGACTGTCTTCGCAAAGGATTGTCTCGCTAAATTGCGTGCCGCCAAGCTGAAACGCAATCCGGACACCGTCGCGAAGCATGATGAATACGCGAATTTATATGACAAACGCGACCTTGAAAAGGCGTTCGCCATCGAGTCGCCATCCGAACGGCAGACGGCTCTGGAAAACGCCATGTGGAATTTTCTGGATGGCTATCTGGCCACCAAATATCCGTTCAGCCTGGACGCCGTAGTCGTCTATGGCCTTCGGCTTCTTCTTGTCGAACGCGAGTTATCCCGCGGCTTCGAGAAAGGGCTTGAAGTCTTCAACTCCATGGTCGCCAACGCCATCGAAACAGCTGACAACACGAGAATGTGAATCTAGGATACGATAACACCATGACTGAAACCACCTCCATTTCCAAAGTCACAGGCGTCAACGGAAACATGGTCTCCGTTGAATTCGCAGGCGCCGTCATGCAGAACGAAGTCGCATACGTCTTGCCTGCGGACGGCTCCCGCCTCAAATCGGAAGTCATCCGCGTGCGCGGCCGCGAAGCAGACTTGCAGGTTTTCGAAAGCACGACCGGCGTGAAAGTCGGCGATCCCGTCGAATTCACCTCCCAGTTGCTTTCCGTCGAACTCGGCCCGGGCTTGCTCACGCAGGTCTATGACGGCTTGCAGAATCCGCTGCCGGAACTCGCCAAGCAAGCCGGATATTTCCTGAAGAAAGGTCTTTACGTCTATCCGTTGGACAAAGAGAAGAAGTGGTCCTACACGCCGGTCGCCAAAATCGGCGAACGGCTGAAGGCCGGCGACACCGTCGGAACCGTTCCGGAAGGCATCTTCAAACATCGTATCATGTTGCCATTCGCGTGGAACGGCGAATGGACCATTATTAAAACCATCGAGCCAGGCGACTTCACGATTGACACTGTCGTCGCCGAAGCCTCGGACGGTTCGCAGACACGCAAGATCACGATGGTCCAGACATGGCCTGTTAAGATTCCGATCACCGCTTATGACGACAAGCTCCTCCCGCGCGATCCATTGATCACGCAGGTTCGTATCATCGACACGTTCTTCCCTGTCGCAAAAGGCGGAACCTTCTGCACGCCAGGACCTTTCGGCGCTGGTAAGACGGTTCTTCAGCATGCTCTCTCGCAACGTTCCGAAGCGGACGTCGTCATCGTCGCGGCCTGCGGTGAACGCGCGGGTGAAGTCGTTGAAATCCTCCGCGAATTCCCGCATCTGGACGACCCGCGTACAGGGCAGAAACTGATCGACCGTACGATCATCATCTGCAATACATCGTCCATGCCAGTTGCCGCCCGTGAAGCGTCCATCTACACATCCGTCACATTGGCGGAATACTACCGCCAGATGGGCCTGAACGTCCTCCTGCTGGCGGACTCCACATCCCGTTGGGCGCAGGCCCTCCGCGAAGAGTCCGGCCGATTGGAGGAAATCCCTGGTGAAGAAGCATTTCCGGCCTATTTGGAATCGCTCGTCGCGAGCTTCTACGAACGCGCGGGCCTTGTCCGCCTGAAAGACGGCAAGCTCGGTTCCATCACGATCTGCGGCGCTGTTTCGCCCGCCGGCGGTAACTTCGAAGAGCCTGTGACGCAGGCGACTCTGAAAGTCGTTGGCTCCTTCCTCGCCCTCTCCCGCGACCGCGCCAACGCCCGCCGCTACCCCTCCATCCACCCGCTCGATTCATGGAGCAAATACGCATCCATCGTCCCGAAAGCAAAAATCGACGCCGCACGCCAGATGCTCCGCGCGGGCAACGACGTCAACCAGATGATGAAAGTCGTCGGCGAAGAAGGCACGCCAACGTCCGACTTCGTCACCTATCTGAAGTCCGAATTCATTGATTCCGTTTATCTTCAGCAGAATACGTTCGATCCCGTCGATTCCGCCTGCGGCTCCAAACGGCAGGAATACGTCTTCGACAAGATCCTCTCCGTCATCAACAAGAGTTTCTCCTTCTCGGACAAGAGCGCCGCGCGTACGTTCTTCCAGAACCTCCGCCAGGCCTTCATCGACTGGAACTACATCCCGTGGGATACGGACGATTTCAAAGCACAGGAAGCCAAAATCGACGAACTGCTCGCCACTGCCTGACCATCAGCCAACCAAAAAGCGGATTGAATAATGAAGAAAATCTACCATCGCATCATCCAGATCAGCGGCAACGTCATCACCGTCGAGGCCGACAATGTCGCCAACGGCGAACTGGCGGAAGTCAAATCACCGCGCGGCACATCCCTTGCGCAGGTCATCCGTCTCGACAAGACCAGAGTCTATCTGCAGGTCTTCGCAGGCTCGCGAGGCATCTCAACGGATTCCGAAGTCCGTTTCCTCGGCCAGCCCATGCGCGTCTCCGCGTCGGACGCCCTGCTTGGACGAATCTTCACAGGCAATGGCTCACCGCGTGACAAAGGCCCAGCCCTTACCGACAACATGATCGACATCGGCGGCCCGTCCGTCAACCCCGCGAACCGCGTCATTCCGAAGAACATGATCCGCACGGGTTTGCCCATGATCGACATTTTCAACACGCTCGTCGAAAGCCAGAAGCTGCCGATCTTCTCCGTCGCCGGCGAACCGTACAACGAATTGCTCGCGCGTATCGCCATGCAGGCCGAAGTCGATGTCATCGTGCTCGGCGGCATGGGCCTCAAATACGACGACTACCTTTACTTTAAAGAGACGCTAGATCAGCAAGGCGCCCTCTCCCGCACCGTCATGTTCATCCACACCGCCGCAGACCCAATCGTCGAATGCCTCCTCGTGCCGGACATGGCCCTCGCCACCGCCGAATATTTTGCGACGCAGGAAAACAAACGCGTACTCGTCCTGTTGACGGACATGACGAACTTCTGCGACGCGTTGAAGGAAATCGCCATCACAATGGAACAGATTCCTTCCAACCGCGGTTATCCAGGCGATCTCTATAGTCAGCTCGCCTCCCGTTATGAAAAGGCCGTCGATTTCGAAACCGCCGGATCCATCACGATTCTCGCCGTCACGACCATGCCTGGCGACGATGTCACCCACCCTGTTCCCGACAACACAGGCTACATCACGGAAGGTCAGTTCTATCTCGTCAACGGCCGCATCGAGCCGTTCGGCTCCCTCTCCCGTCTGAAACAGCAGGTCAATAGCGAAACACGCTCAGACCACCGCGCCCTCATGGACAACATGATCCGCCTCTATGCCGAATACAAAGAGGCCCTCGAAAAGCAGTCCATGGGTTTCAAGATGTCGGATTGGGACAGCAAGCTTCTCAAATACGGCAACCTCTTCGAACAGCGCATGATGGACCTGCAGGTCAACATCCCGCTGGAAGACGCCCTCGATCTCGGCTGGAAGACTCTCGCCGAATGTTTCACCCCTGCCGAAACCGGTATCAAGACCGATCTTGTCAAGCAGTATTGGCCTAAATAAATAAACTGATAACCGCCCCAACCGCCCGAAGGGCGATACAATCGTAACCGCTTGCAAGTGCCTGAAAGGCACGCAGCTGGCGGCAACTAGCAAGCGAGCGTCAGCAAGCGCAGCTGGCGGCATCACATACCATGGCGAAAATCAAACTCACCAAAAACGAACTGAAAGTCCAGCGGGACGCCCTCAAGCGTTTCGAACGGTATCTTCCGACCTTGCAGCTGAAAAAACAGCAGTTGCAGATGGAAGTCCGCCAGAACCGCGAGGCCATCGCCGCCATGGACGCCGAAATGGAAGCCCTCACGGAGCGCTCCAAACAGGCCATCGCCCTCTTCTCCGGAAACGACAACGGCGGCCTGCAGGACATCATCGGCGTGAAGGCCTGGCATACGACCACCCGTAACGTCGCGGGTATCGATGTGCCTGTGTTCGAATCACTTGAACTGGACGTGCAGGACTACGATCTCTTCACGACCGCTCCATGGTTCGAAGACGCCGTTGAACTTGTCCGCGAAAAAATCGAACTCGAACTGAAGAAACGCCTCCTATTGGAAACATCCATGCTTCTGGAACAGGAACTGCGCGTCGTCACGCAGCGCGTCAATCTCTTCGAGAAGGTCATGATTCCGAACGCGCGGGAGAACATCCGCGTCATCAATATCTATTTGGGCGACCAGCAGACCAACTCTGTCGGCCGTTCGAAAATCGCCAAAGGCAAATGCGCCGCACGCGACGCCAGTATCGCGTAGCTTTCGCTACGCGAGCTAATGGCTAATGGCTTATAGCTTATGGCTAAAGTCAAAAGCCATAAACTAATAGCTCATAAGCTACCCATAGGCCATAAGCCATAAGCCATAAGCCTTGAAGCTTAAAGCTTGGCTTTACGCTTCAAAGGAGTTTTCAGTGATAGAAATCATGAAAAAAGTCACCGTTGTCTGTCTGGACAACGCGAAAGAGCAAACAGCCAAGGCCCTGCAGTCCCTCGGCATCGTCCATGTCATGGACGTCGTGCCGCCCGCTTCGCAGGATCTCGACGCGCTTTCGAAAAAGCAGGCCGATCTGGAACGCATCCTCAAAGCCGTTCCGGAAAATCTTGTTGCGGACGGACAGCCCCGCCTTCCGGCCCAGACCATCACGGAAGCCCTCGAAAATCTGGACGAACAGCAAAAGCTGCGCGATGATTTGCAGAACATCACCAAAGAACAGGAACTTCTGGAGCCGTGGGGCTCTTTCGACGCCGACATGCTCACTGATTTCCGCAACCGCGGCCTCAACGTGGAACTCTGCACATCCACGCCGCATGCCATCAAAAACATCCAGTTGCCGGAAGATTCCGTGCTGCAAGTCATCAATCAAGACAAGAACAACGTCTATTTTCTTGTCGCGTCACGCAACTCGTTGGCGGACTGCAATCTGCCAGTGGCGACATTGCCCGTCTGCACGGATGCGAAAGCCCTCGTCGCCCAACGCCAGAAAGACGATGTGCAGCTTGATGTCTTGCAAAAGAATTTTGAACAATTGGCCTCGCAGAATGCGGACGCATGGAAAAAGGAACTGACCAGACTGCAGGACGAAATAGCTTTGGCGAAAGCGGAATGCGGCATGGGCGCTTCCGGCATGCTCGCCTATCTGAACGGCTATGTTCCGGAAAAGAAGCTTGAAATGCTTCACAAAACCGCTCAAGACAGTGGCTGGGGCCTTCTTATCGAAGACATCAAGGAAGACGACACAGACGTGCCCACCCTGCTCACCATTCCGAAAAAATTCAGCATGGCGCAACAGATTTTCGATTTCATCGGCATCCTGCCCGGATATTTTGAAACCGACGTCGCCATCGCCCTTTTCATTTTCCTGACACTGTTCTGCGGCATTCTCATTGGCGACGCGGGTTACGGCGTCCTTTTGACCGCCGTCATCCTCTACGGCTTCAAGAAAGCGACCACGCCCAATGCGAAAGAAGGACTTAAGTTGCTGCTTTGCATATCCTTGAGCATTTTAGCATACGGCTGGCTGTCAGGCAATTGGTTCGGCATCGATCCCGCCATCATGCCGCGTTTCATGAAAGGCCTGCCGTGGCTGTACGACGATGAAAACAGCAACCATGTCAAAACGCTCTGCTTCTTCATCGGCGCTTTCCATACATCGTTGGCCCGCGCATGGAGCGCCTACAACGCTCAGAAGAGCAAACGCGCCGTTTTCGGACATCTTGGTTGGTCCATCTTCCTGTGGGGCAGTTTCTATCTTGCGAAAGTATTGGTTGTTGACGGCAAAGGTTTCGACGCCCTGCCCGCTCCCGCCATCGCGCTTTTCGCCATCGGCTTTGTATTGATTGTCGCTTGCGGCATCAACTGGGGCAATGTCGGTGATATCATCTACTCGCCGTTCACGTTCATCAACGGCTTTGTCGATGTGCTGTCCTATATCCGCCTTTTCGCCGTCGGTCTGTCCGGCGTGTATATCGCGAAATGCTTCAATGAAATGGCCATCGGCATTGCCAAATCCGGCATTCTCGGTATCATCGCGATGCCGATCGTCCTTCTGATTGGTCATGGACTAAACATCTGCATGGCGTTCCTTTCCGTTCTGGTCCACGGCATCCGCCTGAACACGCTGGAATTCGCGGGCCACATCGGCGTCTCATGGAGCGGCAAACCCTACAAACCTCTGGCAATTCATAATTCATAATCTCGTCCTTATTGTCCCAAAATTAACTTTATATATCTAAGCAAAAAGGAGTTTTCAAGATGCTCGAATCAACACAACAAGCTTTGACATTGGCTGGTTCCTTCTGCGCCATGGGTTTTGCCGCCATCGGTTCCGCCTATGGTTGCGGTGTTGCCGGTGCGGCCGCCGTCGGCGGTTGGAAGAAATGCTATGTTCAAGGCAAACCTGCCCCCTTCCAGCTCTCCGCTTTTGCTGGTGCCCCGATGACGCAGACCATTTACGGCATGCTGCTCATGAACCAAATCATGAACAAAGCTCCTGAAATGTGGGCTGTCTGCCTGATCATCGGTATCGTCTGCGGTTGCGCCATCGCCGCTTCCGCCGTTTTCCAGGGCCGCGCCGCGGCCGCCGCCTGCGATTCCTTCTCCGAAACGGGACAGGGTTTCGCGAACGACCTGATGGCCATCGGTATTATCGAAGCTGTCGCCATCTTCGCCATGCTGTTCGCCTTCATGTTGCTAGGCAAAGTTCCCGCCGCCGAAGCGAAAGCCGCCGCTGAAGCCGCGACCGCCTTGCTGTAACATCTAGCAAGCCAATCCATTACACACACGCGCCGCAGAATCATCCGATTCTGCGGCGCATTTTTCTAGCCTTCTAGCCTTCTAGCCTTCTAGAGTTACTAGAAAGCATTAAGCATTAAGCGAAGCGTCAAGCCCGTCTCACGTTGCGATGGGCGGTCGTTGCGCAGCGCCATGCCCAAGGCACGGCGCGTTCCAATCATGATCAGCAGTTTTTTCGCGCGCGTCATGCCCGTGTAGATCAAATTGCGCTGCAACATGATAAAATGCTGCGTCATGACAGGCATGATCACCACGGGAAATTCACTGCCCTGCGATTTGTGAACCGTCACCGCATAGGCCAACATCAATTGGTCGCAGTCCAATTGGCTGTATTCCACAACGCCAGAATCAAACTGCACCGTGAAATTTTTCGACGAATTATCGACGAACAGGACACGACCCATTTCGCCGTTGAAAACGCCTTTGTCGTAATTGTTTCGTGTCTGCATGACACGATCGCCTGTGCGGAACATGCGGCCGCCTACTTGGAATGACTCCTTGCTGCCATCGGCGGGATTCAACGCAGCTTGCAGACGACTGTTCAACGTCAATGTCCCGCAATCGCCCTTGCGCATTGGCGACAGCACTTGCACATCGTTCATCGGACTGAATCCGAACACCTTCGGAATGCGCTCCACAATCAATTTGCAGATCAAATCCGCAGCGCGAATCGTGTCCGACTGCTCCACCCAATAGAAATCCGCCTTGACGCCCTGCGGAACAGGCCGCAAATCCGGCATGCGCCCTTCGTTCACCATATGCGCATTCGTCACAATCCGACTGCCGTCGGCCTGTCGATAAATCTCCGTAAGTTCCGTTACGGCAATCTTTCGCGACGCAATCAAATCATGCAAAACCGCGCCTGGGCCGACGGACGGCAACTGATCTTTGTCACCAACCAACACGACGCTTGTTCCAGGGCGAACCGCCTTGAAAAGATTGCATGCCAACGGCGTGTCGAGCATCGACACTTCATCGACGATCAGCAAATCGCACGGCAACGGATTCTCCATGTCATGGAAGAACTTACGACTTTGGACGTCCCATTTGAGCAACCGATGGATGGTCTGCGCCTCCTGCCCAGTCGCTTCGCCAAGCCGTTTGGCGGCACGTCCCGTCGGCGCCGCCAATGCCATGCGGCGGCCCAACAGTTTTGCACAGGCCACAATCTGCCCGATAACCGTCGTTTTGCCGACGCCCGGACCGCCAGTGATGATGCTGAAACCATATGCGAAGGCCCATTCCACCGCCTGCCGTTGCTGACGGTTCAATCGCGCAAATCCTTCGCCCAGACGTTCAACAGGCAACGGCTGACCGATGCCGCGACCATTTCGCAGAATAACGTTAACCATCTGCGCCAGATCGACTTCCGCCACATACAGCCATCGAGGATACAGCCGCGGCTCCGCGTTTTCACCAAAAAGTTTTGTTTCCTGAATGACTTTGTTCTCCGACAGCGCAATGCCCAAGCCCTGCTCCACGCGATCCTGCGAAACATTCAGAATCTCCGCGGCGGCTTCAATCAACCGTCCTTTCGGCAGACAAACATGACCATCCTGCGACGCTTCCTCCAACGCATGGACGACGCCTGCGCACAGCCGCAACGGATCGTCCGGTTTGATATCCATCTTCGCGGCGATTCGATCCGCCGTCAAAAAACCGATTCCATCAACGTCTTCCGCAAGGCGATATGGATTCCTCCTCACGATTTCCGCCGCCGAGCCGATGCCATACGTCCGAATAACGCGATTGCAGAAAGCGGGCGTCAGCCCAAGGCCTTGCAGAAACACGCGCGTGCCACGCTCTTCGCTCTGCGAATGCCATGCGTCCCGTATCTCCGCAATGCGTTTCGCCCCAATGCCGGGCACTTCTTTCAGACGTTCCGTATAGTTGTCGAGAATATTCAGCGTGTCCAGCCCGAATTGATCGACAATTCGATCCGCATAGACTTCGCCAATGCCCGGTAAAACACCGCTTGCCAAATACTTGCGGATTCCGGCCTCGGAACTTGGCAACACCGCCTGATAACTTGTCACATGAAATTGGTTGCCATGCTCCTGATGGCGCTCCCAACGGCCTTCCGCTTCTATCTCCTGCCCTTCCATCAGACCGGGCATCGCGCCGACAATCGTCTGTTCGTTGCCATGGGAATCCGTCAGACGGAACACGGAATACTGCCCGTCCGGCCGTTCATACACGACACGTTTGATCGCCCCGCGAATATGATGCAGGGCGACCGACACGTCATCGTCACCGTTGTTCTGCCTTTCGCCGAACAACGGCAATTCGTCATTCAATTGGTTGTCATCGTCAAAAGGCACCGTTCATCTGCCTGTCAGTGAAAAAACTTATTTCCGAACGCCGACCAACAGATAATTTACCTTCTTTCCTGTAAATTCAACTTGTTTCGATTCATTGGGCTGCGGTAAAAACGGCGAGACGAGCGCCCATTTCATGCCGCTGAAGCGATCCACCAATTCCTGCAACTCTCTGTCGGAGATACCGAGGAACAACGCACGAACACTGTTCGGATCGCTTTCGTCCAATTCCATCTGGTATTTTCCGGACGCATCCAGCCGATGCAGTTCAGCCAAACTCAAATCGAAATTGTCGATATTCCAGACATGACGAATATTGTCCTGCAACTGATACGTTCTGACGGCGCGGCCGCCTTTGGCGTAGCCACCGCCGTTGCGGCTGACGGCACGCAGATCCTGCGTCGAAACACCGCCGTTCAGCTTCAGTTCTTCGCCATGACGAACCGCCAACGGTTCCTCATGAATGGAAGGCTCCGATTCGTTCAACGTTATCATCATGGACGTTGCTTCCGGAGCGATATTATCTTCCGCCACAGTCACTTCGGATTGCACAACAGCTGACGGCGCAGCGGCGATCGTTCCTTCACCACCAGAGCTTTCCGACAGACGCGTCATCAGAATGCCGCCAGCCAGCAGGATGGCGGCCGAAGCCGCGGCCGCTGTCGCGACACGCGGCCAGATCTCCGTCCGGCGCCACCACGGGAACGGTCGAATCGATTCGCGGCGGCCAGGCGTATGGCATGCGGAAATGATCCGTTCGCTCAAAACAGACGGCGGTTCGGACAAACGGACGACCAGGCGGTTCACCTCACGGTAACCGGCCACGATCTTTCCGCATGCCGCGCATCGCGACACATGGACGGACACGGCGTGCCAATGGCCATCCAATTCCACGCCAGCGCTTTCCAAATCCACAAATTCGCTCAACAATTCACGCGACGGACATTCTGTTTTCTGTTCTGTCATGCTCATAACCCCAGTTTGCTCCGTAACTCTTCCCGTGCACGGTTGATTCTGGATTTGATCGTCCCAAGCTTGCAACCAAGCAGTGCGGCGATCTCCTCATAACTCATTTCTTTCACATTCCGCAAGATCAACGCCTCCCGATAGGCTTCCGGCAGTTTCGCCATCTCCTCTTGGGTTCGGCGTTCCAGTTCATTGAACTGCAACGATTTATCTGGAGACATCCGTTCATCGGGCGCCTCGAAGAACAACGCGTCGTCGCCTTCCGTCCCTTCAATAGGGGCGTTCAAGCTAGATGTGACCTTGCTGCCGCGACATTTGTTCCAACGATATTTATTTTTCGCCAGATTTGTCACGATGCGGTACATCCAAGTCGTGAACTCCGAATCTCCGCGGAACTTCGGCAACGCGCGATGGATACGGATAAACGCATCCTGCGCAACCTCTTGCGCATCCTCACGGCTGCCCAGAATACCATATGCGATGCCGTATGCGCGGCTCGTGTATTTCCGGACGAGCTGGTCGAACGCGAATTCGTCGCCGTTCTTGAAACGCTCGATTAGTTCTTGATCTTCGTTCATGGAGTTATGAGACATGAAAACATGGCAATGGTTCCAGTTTTCGCGTAAAAAATCATGTTTTTAGCATGAAAAACAGTTTATTCAAACAGCAGGAAGACGGAGCGCATGGCAGGAACCGTCACAGGTTTAGCCAGTTCGACACGCGTCACGGAGCCGTCGGCGGGACTGCACAGCCACGCCCACGTCTTCGACGGATGACGGCACGTCACGACGCCGTCCGAACGCGATTTGTTGACCAGCAGTTGCAGCTCTTTGCCGTCCTTCGTCACATAGCCGCCGCGCAGGATGGTCGCCGTCGTGCAGGCGATGGCGAATTCATCTGTATGCGACGCCAACGTCTTCAGAATATCCTGCAACGCAACAGGTTTGAACGGCGCGTTCAATTCCGCCTGATTGACGCCCGCCGTCGTGTTGAAGCGTGGCAGACGGTTCATGAACAGCACTTCCACGCCTTTTTCCTTCAACGTGGCCAGAGCCTTCATCGCCTGCGTGTCAACAAGATCCGCCGCCGGAACGATCACCGTCCGTACGGCAAGGCCGGAAATCATCGGCGACGCGGCTTCAGCCGCCGCCGTAATGTCTTCCGCATCAGCGAAATGGAAATCATATCCAGCCTCATAGACGGCTCTGGAAAGATGCCGTGTGTCGCCGTCCAGATTGCAATCCGCAATGCCTGTCGATGTGTATTCGGGGCGGGCCTTGGCCTGCACTTCCTCAATCGCATAATATATAAAGGTATGGCAATTATTTTGGAGGCCGTCCAACATCATGCCCATGCGGCCGATGTAGCGGTTGAACCACTTCGTGTCCTCCTGCCCCGTATAGCCGCCGCGATTGATGCGGCCGTTCTGCCATTCACTGAAATTCGGTTGGAAATACGAATTCGTGACGCGCACGCCGCCTAAGAAGAGGATACCCATGACCGACGTCATGTTGTCCAGCGGAGCCTGTTTGAAACGGTCGCGATTGGCGAACGGGCAGATTTCAACCATCAGGCCGTTCGAACCCATCTTGCGAGCCGCCATCTGCGGATATTTCACGGTGTTGTAGTCGAAATCCTCCGGATAGCAGATCAACGCGTCGATGCCCGGATAGCCTGTTTGGCGCAGCACGGAGACGTAATCGCCATAGCAACGGACGTGCGAACCGATGTTTTCCTCCAGCAGATAATGGCCGGAAAAAATGCCGCCGTTTTCTTTGCACCATGCCGCGATCTGGCCGCTCCACGCTTCCGAAATCAGTTTGCCGACAAGGCGATAGAATTTCGCCCGAACGGGATAGGAATCACGATGGCCTTCGAACAGCAACGGCAGATATTTCGTCAGCGATTCGCCGTACATTTCTTCGTACTTTTCAAACAGACCGTCCACCCATGGCGCCAACGCATACGGCCACATTTCATAGGAACGCGCGTAGGCGGTCATCAGGCTCGGCTCGTCCGTGAAGACGGCTTCCGCACGTTTGAAGGCGTTGGGAATACCCGCCTTGATCGGTTCGTAGGCGATGTCGATGAAATGACGTACGGCCTTGGGATCCATGACGTTAAGATAATGCCGGAAAGAACAGACGTTATGCGTACAATGGGAGCCTTCGTATGCGCGTTTGGAGCAAAAGACGAACAGAATTTCATGTGGCTTCAACTCGCAATCGCAAGCGTCTTTCGTGAACGGAACGGGCGTCATCGCTTCGTAGTTGATGAACGTCTCATGGATTTCAGGCGTCGTAAACGGATATTTCGCGGCCCAGACGATTTTGTCCGATTGGTCGTCCAGACGGAAATGAACGGTCTTCGGCTCGTCATACGTCGGATGCCGCCGCATGTAGAAGCCTTTCGCTTCGTATTCGGGATGATCCTTCAACGTCAAACCGCCCGCCATGCCGCTCGGATAGCCTGGTTCGTCATAAATCCAGTATTTCAAGCCAGCCGCATCCATCGCGTCCATGATTTTCGACAGCGTCGCGATATTCTCCGGATTCGTTGTGAAACCATTGGCGAACGGGCAGTTCAGAACAGCACCACGGCAACCGTAGGCCTTCAACGCCTCGACCATGCCGTCGATGTCTTTCGGCCAATCGTGGATGATCGGCTGCATGGCATAACGACTATCCTTCGGCTCGACAAAATCCGCCAGCCATGACGGATATTCCGCGGCGTTCACTCCCATCGCGCATGCGCACATGCACATGCACATCGACAACCATGACGTGTTCATTGACATTGTGATGCTCCTTATGAAAAGCGGCCTCGAAGAGGCCTATTTTCAGCTTCTTCGAGGCTACAATACAATAATTTCTTACATGACCCCTCTTCGAGGCTATATGTCAATTACTTAACGCTCTTGACGATGGCGAGGAAATCGGCCGCCTTCAGGGCCGCGCCGCCGATCAGACCGCCGTCGATGTCGGGCTGGGCAAGCAGACCGGCCGCGTTGCCGGGCTTCATGCTGCCGCCGTACAGGATGCGGGTGTTTTCCGCAACGCACGGGCAGGAGAACATGGACTTCAGCAAGCCACGAACGAACGCGTGGACTTCCTGAGCCTGCTCATCGGTCGCGACTTTGCCAGTGCCGATGGCCCAGACGGGCTCATAGGCCAGAACGATATTCTTCATGTCTTCAGCCGTCAAATCGGCCAAAGCGCCACGGACCTGACGTTCGATCACGGCCTTCGTCTGGTCGGATTCACGTTCGGCAAGCGTCTCGCCAATGCAGACGATGCAGACAAGACCATGCTTCAGAGCGGCTTTGACGCGCTTGTTGACGGTTTCATCCGTCTCGCCGAAATACTGGCGGCGTTCGCTGTGGCCGATGATGACATGCGTCACGCCGACTTCGTTCAGCATGGCGCCGCTGATTTCGCCCGTGTAGGCGCCTTTCTCTTCCCAGTGGATGTTCTGGGCACCGACTTTCAACGGCGTGCCATTCGCTTCGGCGATCACGGCGCTCAACGTCGTGAACGGCGGGCAGACAACGACTTCAGGAGCGTTTTCGCAGCAGCAGCACTTGCCTTCGCACTGGGCCTTCATGTCTTTGATCAACGCAACGCCTTCAGCGGCCGTGTTGTTCATCTTCCAGTTGCCGGCGATCAGGTATTTTCTAGCCATGGTTCGTATTCCTTAATAATTTATAATGTTTAAAATCGGGAGGGTCCCGCTCCTGCGGGATCATTTTTATTCACGGTCCCGCAGGAGCGGGCCCCTCCCATATTCGCCTCAGCCCATAAGCCATAAGCCATAAGCCATAAGCGACAATTAAGCCGCAGGCTTATTTGTCATCGAGGGCGTCGCAGCCGGGCAGGACTTTGCCTTCGAGGAATTCGAGGCTCGCGCCACCGCCGGTGGAGATGTGGGACATCTTGCTGGCGAGACCGCTCTTGTTCACGGCGCTGACGGAGTCACCACCGCCGATGATGCTGACAGCGTCGCTGTCCGCGACAGCCTTGCAGACGCCCATCGTGCCAGCCGCGAATTTGGGCATTTCGAAGCAGCCCATCGGGCCGTTCCAGACAACCGTCTTGGCCTGCGCGATTTCAGCGGCGTAGGCGGCGACCGTCTTCGGGCCGATATCGAGAGCCATCCAGTCGGCGGGGATATCGTCGCCGACAACCTGCGTGTTGGCGTCATCCGCGAACTTGTCAGCGGCGACGTTGTCGAGCGGGAGGAGGAACTTCACGCCAGCTGCCTTCGCGGCTTCCAACGTGGCTTTCGCGGTGTCGAGCAGTTCGTCTTCGCAGAGGGACTTGCCGATGTTGTGGCCCTGAGCTTTCAGGAACGTATAGGCCATGCCGCCGCCGATAAGGATCGTGTTGACCTTCTTCATGAGGTTCTGCAGGACTTCCAGCTTGCCGGAAACCTTCGCGCCGCCGATGATGGCGACGAACGGACGCTGCGGCTCTTCAACCGCCTTGCCCAGATAATCCAATTCCTTCTGCATCAGGAAGCCAGCGACGCACGGGCCGCCTTTGGCCTTCATATACTTGCAGATGGAAGCGGTGGAGGCGTGGTCGCGGTGGGCCGTGCCGAACGCGTCATTGACATAGACATCGCCGTAGCTGGCGAGCTTCTCGGCCATGGCGGCCTTCTTCTGCTTCATTTCAGCCTTCTTGGCGGCGTATTCTTCATCGCTCATGCCATCGGCCTGCTTCGCCTTGCCTTCTTCCGCCTTGTAGAAACGGGTGTTTTCCAGCATCAGGACTTCGCCGGGCTTCAGGGCCGCCGCTTCCGCGTCAGCAGCCATGCAGTCAGCCGCGAATTTGACTTCTTTGCCAAGCTGCTTCGCCAGATAGTCGGCGACGGGCTTCAGGCTGAATTCCTTTTCATAGCCCTTGCCGCTGGGACGGCCAAGATGGCTCATCAGAATCAGAGCGGCGCCCTGTTCCAGAATGTATTTGATCGTCGGCAGAGCGGCCTGGACGCGCGTGTCGTCCGTGATGACCTGCTGGTCGTTCAGCGGAACGTTGAAGTCAACGCGCATCACAACTTTCTTGCCTTTCACGCAAATGTCTTTCACTGTCTTTTTGTTCATCTTGGTTTCTCCGAATTACTTGGGGGTTACGTGTCTTTTTCCGACGCCAATATCAAAGATTTTTCTTTTATTAATATAATGCTATAAGCCGCTTTTGTCCATTTTTGTCATGGAATTAACGGTCACGCGGGAGCGTGACCCTCCCGGCCCATTTTTAGCAATCACAAACTTCTGTTAAGCAATATTTGCCGAGAACGGCGGGTTCCCGCTGGAACCACTTGCCGTTCGTGAAGTCCGGAATCGCCACAGGCATGCTGCCCATCGCGACGGAATCTTCGCTCAGGCAGGTCACCGCCATCCACGCCGCCGTGTCATAAACATCGATCGGCGTTTGAGTTCCGGCTTTGACGGCTTCCACATAGGCGCGCAGGACAAGATAGTCCATGCCGCCATGGCCGCCCTTCACGCCTTCCGTCCGATACCACTTCCAAAGCGGATGCTCGTATTTTTCATAGTAGTTGTTGAGGCTGTCCCACACGTCCGCCTTCGGGCTGACGCCTTCCAGATAGACGGCGTATTTGTCCTCCATCCAGATGCCCTTCGTCCCTTCGATGCGGTTACCACGGCTGTAGGGGCGCGGTAACGACGTATCATGCGTCAACGTAATGGTTTCGCCATGGGCGCATTTGATGACGGTCGTCACAACATCGCCCATCGTGAACTGGCGGTTGAACAAATCGTATTCTTCGCCGCGATGCGTCTTGACCCATTCATGAAGGCCGCGGGCTTTGGAGGCCGTGGCCGTCAACGTCAGCATCCTGTTGCCGCGGTTGATGTTAAGGCATTTCGCAATCGGGCCGAGCTCATGCGTCGGATAGACTTCGCCGTTGCGGTTCGAATAGTTCGCGAGACGGTAGTGGCGGTTTTCGCGGCCATTGCAGATTTCGTCGCGAAGGTCATGCTGATAGCCGCCTTCCGCATGGACGAGTTCGCCGAAGAGGCCCTGCTTCACCATATTGAAAATCGTCAGCTCCTCGCGGCCGTAGCAGCAGTTTTCCAGAAGCATGCACGGCTTTTTCGTCCGTTCGCTTGTGCGGACAAGCTCCCAGCACTGCTCGACGGACGTCGCGCCGCCGACTTCCGTCGCGGCGTATTTGCCTGCGTCCATGGACGCGATGCAAACATCCGCATGGGAGGTCCACGACGACGGCGTGATGACGGCATCCAACTCCTTCATTTCCAGAAGCCTGCGGAAATCCGTGCTCGCCATCGGCGTATTGCCGCGCTTCTCGATCACATCCTGCTTCGCACGGGCCAGACGGTCTTCATACAAATCAGAAACGCCGATGACTTCCACATCCGGCATCCCCAACAGCAATCCCAAAAGCCCACGGCCACGACCGCTCACACCGACAACTGCTACACGCACCGAATCCATTCGTTTCTACCTCCAGTATTCCTTGAGAGATTTTCTTTCTCGCCATTCGATGAAAATCGACTGACGATTATGCTTGCTTTTTCATTTTATTTATATAAAGTAAACCATACTTTTGTTTTCGCACTAAATCTTGAACGATTTTCAACCATTTTCTCCCCCGGGAGCCATCATGTTGCAAATTCTCGAACCATTCAACGGCGCCGTCCTCAACGCCAGAACGGGTGTCCAAACGCAGGAAGGCCTGAAAATCAACGTATCGGGCACGGCCCCTGTCGGCATGGCCGTCTCCGTCAACGGCGTCGCCGCAAAACGCGCAGGAGCCGCATTTTCCGCCACCATCACATTGACCGCCTTCCAAAACGACATCACGGCGTCCGCCATCGGGCCGGACGGCGAAGCATCCCACCGCATCCGCGTCGTGTGGGACAAGTTCTCCCGCAAACGCTATCGTTTCGCCATAGATGACAACTCCTTCTTCCTCCGTGACTTGTGCCAGAAGAAGCCGAAGGATCTCTTCGAAAACTACTATCTCGCCATCCTCAAACGCCTCCATGACGAATATGGATCCAAATTCTCCATCAACTGCTTCTTCGAAACGCCTGAAAAGGATTTTAATCTCACGATGCTTCCGGACTGCTGGAAACAACAGTTCCTCGACAATTCAAATTGGCTAAAGCTCACATGGCACGCCTATAACGAATTTCCGGACCGCCCCTACGAACACGCCTCCGCCGCAACTGTCATCCATGATCTCGATCTCGTCAACGAGCAGATCGTCCGTTTCGCGGGAGACGATACATGGGCCATGCCCACCATCATCCATTGGGGCGAAATCCAGTCGGACGTCCTCCCCGCCCTCTACAAACGCGGCGTCCGCGCCTTCTCCGGTTACTTCACGAAATCGCGCAACCGCTACATGGTCGCCTTCGGGCTGGACGAAAACACGTGCGGCAAATTGGAAAACACACGTCTGCTCATGCACTGGCCGTCCGGCATCGTCTTCTCACGCCTCACGGGCGTCATCAACTGCACGCCTATCGAAAACATCATCCCCATGATACAGAAGGACATGGACAGCCCGGACACAGCGGAGATCATCGACCTGCTGACGCATGAACAGTATTTCTGGCCGTTCTACAAAAACTACATTCCGGACCACGCCAAACGGATGGAGACGGCCGCCCGTTTCGTCACGGAGCACGGCTACGAGCCCGTCTTCTTCCATGAAGGCTTCCTCGGCGTCCCCCATCCATAAATTCCTTAAATAGGAGGTTTCCCATGCAATTCCATCTCAGCTTCTTCGGAGCCGCGCAGAACGTGACAGGCTCGCAGTACCTCCTGCAGGCCAACGGCAAAAACATTCTCATTGACTGTGGCCTCTATCAGGAACACGACCTGAAGGAACGCAACTGGGCGGACTTCAAATTTCCGCCATCGGAACTGGATGCCGTCGTTTTGACACACGCCCATCTGGATCATTGCGGCCTCCTCCCGCGTCTTGTCACACAGGGCTTCAACGGCCCGATCTACGGTACGCGTGCCACGGCGGACATCGCCCAAATTGTTTTACAGGATTGCGCTAAAATCAACGAGGAAGATGCCGATTTCAAACGGAAACGCCATGAAAATGAAGGCCGCCAAGGCCCCTTCCCGGAAGTCCCGCTCTACACGTTGGACGAAGCAAACGCCGTCATGCCGCTCTTCAAACCGTGCAATTTCAATGATAAATTGACGCTCGGCGAAGGCCTGACGATGGAATTCGTCTGCGTCGGCCATATTCTCGGTGCCGCGTTCGTCCGCTTCACCATCACGCAGAAAGACCAGACGCGCACGCTAGTCTTCTCCGGCGATGTCGGACGGAAGAACATGCCGATTCTGGAAGATCCATCGCCTATCGGAGAAGCCGACTATATCGTCATTGAATCGACTTATGGCGACCGCCTCCATGGCCCGGCCGTCGATATCCCGAATGAACTAGCTGACGTCATCAACGACACAGTCGCCCGCCGCGGCAATCTCATCATCCCGTCGTTCGCCATCGAACGTACGCAGGAGCTTATCTACTTCCTCGCACAGCTCGTCCACGAAAACAAAATCCCGCATCTGCGCACGTTCATCGACAGCCCCATGGCCGTCAAAGTATCGGACGTCTTCAAACGCCATCCGTATCTTTTCGACCAAGACACCGTCGAGCTCTCCCGCAAGATCCGCCTGCCCGGCCTGACCATGGTCCGCACAAAGAGCGATTCCAAGACCATCAACCACATCAAAGGCTCCGCCATCATCATCGCGGGTGCGGGCATGTGTACGGGCGGCCGTATCAAACACCATCTTGTCCATCATATCTCCGACCGCGCAAACACTGTCCTGTTCGTTGGTTACCAAGCGGAAAACACGCTTGGCCGAGATATTTTGGACGGCCATAAGCACGTCCGAATTCTCGGCGAAGAAATTCCCGTCAAGGCGAAAATCGCCAAAATCAGCGGCTTCTCCGCCCATGCGGACAAAGATGAGCTCTGCGAATGGCTTGAAACCATTACTACGAAACCGCGCCACGTTTTCGTGACCCATGGCGAAGTTCGCGCCGCCCATGCGTTTGCACGCCTCGTCAAGCAGAAATTCGGCTGGGTCGCGACCGTCCCGAAATACGAAACTGTCGCCACGCTTAGATGACAACGCATTTAATCGGTATATATTATTTGTAAATAGATTTCGAAAACAACACCCCCACGGAGAATCTCATGAAATTTACAAACGTCGGCAAAACCTACCAGATGGTCATTGAAAACGGCAATGACCTTGAAGGCATCCTCACGTTGGATGAAGCTATCTGGGGAGCCACTTCCGCCCCCACCATCGCCCTCAAAGCGGATCCCGTCCTCATCAAAGACCTCGATCCAACTGCTTCCGGTCGAATCACTTCCAACGCTCTAAAGGACGCCATCACATGGCTCCTCGCGCAACTTCCGAACCATGACAAAATCACAACTGATTTCGACGGCAAGCTCCCTCTCGCCGATATCGACACCGCCAACCCCACGGGCAAGGCGCTCGTCGATTCCGCCAAATACATTCTCGGCGAACTGAAAGCCGAAGACAAGGAGCATATCTCCCTTGAGCAGATCCGCACGTTCTGCGCAAACGTCGCGAAACTCGCCCTCAACGGTGACGGCGTCATTTCCGTCGCGGCCGCAGGCAAAAATGAAAAACTGAAGAATCTCGTTCTCGACACCGTCGCCGCAACGGGCGGAACCGCTGATCTCGACGGAACGCAAGGCGCTACGGACAAGAATATCGCCGACTTCCTCGCCGCCGCAAACGAATATCTCACATGGAAAAAACAGGGCGACATTCCCGCCGGCGAAACCAAAACCGACATTATGACGTTCGGTGCGGACACGCCCGCCCTCGCGGCCCTCTCCGCGCAGAACGCCGCCAAAGTAGAAGACTTCTTCAAACTCTGCTCCATGCTCGCGTTTGATGATCGTCTCGTCCCGCAGGCTCTCGGCCCCGTCGGCAAAGCCAACGCCTTCGATCCCGCCAATCCGGACGAAGTCGATGCCTATCTCAACGGCCTGCCCATTTCCACGCCGGTCGCCTCCAATCTGCTGACGCTTGATCCGGACAAGATCAACCCGCTCTACCGCAACTGGTGGATCGATGTCGCTGAAAAAATCATCAAACCCATCCTTGGCGACGTCAAAGCCATCACGCGTCAGGACTGGGCGAAGATCCGCGGCACATTCGCGGCATTCGAAGGCTACATGGCCGGAAAGAAAGGCGCCATCGTCGAAAAGATCGCCATCGACAAACTGCAAGACTACGTTTCTGACAAGGAGCTCCTCCCCGCCGCCGCGAAATTGCAGGAACTCGACAAAGCCGTCGCCGACACGACGAAGGCCGCCCGCGAAGTCGAAAAACTCCTTCTCTACCGTACCAATCTTATCCGTCTCGCCAACAACTTCGTCTCCTTCTCCGAACTCTACGACAAAGATCAAATCGCCATGTTCGAATGCGGCCGCCTCGTGATCGACGGACGTTGGTTCAACGTGACGTTCCACGTTGAAAATCCCGCTGGCCATCTGGCCATGGCGAAGCCCAGCCTCATGTGCCTCATGTACATTGAAGTCACGAAGAACGGTACCAAATTCAACTATGTCTCCCCCGTCACCTACGGCTCGAAGGGCAACCTCGGCGTTGGCAAACGCGGCGTGTATTTCGATCTGGACGGAAAAGAATACGACGCCGTCATCACGCAGTTTGTCGAGAATCCCGTCTGCGTTCGCGAAGCTCTGCTTGCTCCGTTCAGCCGCCTCTGGAACATCGTCGAAAGCAAGATCGAAAGCTGGTCCGGCGAAGCCGAAAAGAAACTCCAGGCGGACTTCACAAAAGTCGTCAACGATCCGACAGCAGTCGCGGCGGCGACCGCCACGGCCACTGCGCCACCTGCGGCGGCCAAACCCGCGGCGGACAAGAGCGGCATGTTCCTTGGCGTTTCGGTCGCCATCGCGGCTTTAGGTTCCGCGTTCGCGTTCATTTCCAAGACGCTCGCCGGCATGTCGCTGACCGGCATCATCATCACCATCATCGCCGCGTTGATGGTCATCATGCTGCCCATCACCATTTTGACCTACATCAAACTGCGCAAGCAGGATCTCTCGGCCGTGCTCGAAGGCTGCGGCTGGGCCATCAACCTCCGCATGAAACTGACCTCCAAGCTCCGTGGCCAGTTCACGAACTTCGGTAAATATCCGAAAGGCGCTTCCGGCACGCCCGTCAAACGCTATACCTTTATTTATGTGATCATTCTCATTCTGATCGCCCTCGCCTACGGCGGCAAATATTGGTATGACTACAAGAAGGAAAAGGAAGCCAAGGCGGCTAATCCTGTCGAAGCGGCCAAAATGGCCGAAGAGGACGCCAACAAGACCGTCACGGAGAAAGTCGCGGAAGCGGCCAAGAACGTTGGCGAGAAGATCGCCGAAGACGTCAAAAAGGATGTCAAGAATGTCGGCGAGCAAGTCACTGAAGCCGTCAAGGAGGCCGAGAAGAAGGCCGAGGCCGCCGCTCCCGCAGCAGCTCCTGCCGCCGCTCCCGCCGCTCCTGCTCCGGCCCCCGCCCCTGCAAAATAACCCTCCAGCAAACGTTTTCTCTTCATGCAAATTCCAATGTCATTCATGAATAAATCTCTGTTGGTGACTGCTTTCGTCTGTCTGGCGGCCGGGCTTTTCGCCCAGCCGTTTGACGGCGGCAGGATGATACCGCCGGACAGCATGCGTAGGGACAACCAGATGAAACATCGCTCGCGTTCCTACCAGCAGCAGCAAAAGCATGAAGAGAAAACGCTTGACACACGCAGTCCGTCGAACAAACTACAGCTTCTGCGGCCCGGTAACCACCGCCTCGTCCAGCCAGAACAGCCGAAAGAGGCGGAAAAAAACACCGAACTGTCCGATGCCGCAAAACCTGCGGCCACCACGAAGACCGGCCCGTTGCCGAAACCTGTCAGCGGGCCTGGCAATCCACTTGCGCCACCGCCAAAGATACAATATCCCACCATGCCAGATGGCAAGAAAGTCTTCGAGTGCAGCCACTGCCATTACATCTATTATACGACTTACATGCCAGACATTGTCAAATGCGAGAAGCCCGGCCTTTATCATGAATGGCATCTTATTGGAGTAAAAGGTACGATTTGGTTCCGTTGCATCAACTGCAATACGCATGTCTGCTGCACGAAGACTCCGATCCGCTCGCAATGCGATCTTGAAAGCAAGCATGTCTGGGAAGTCGTCGGACAATTGACGCCCATCCAGCAAAAAGAAGAGCTGGAAAAGGAACAGAATTAGTGGCTAGTGGCTAGTGGCTAATTCTCTGGACTTACTGGATTTACTGGATATGCTGAATTCACATTATCTCCAGAACATCCAGAAAACCAATACCATAAGCCATAAGCCATAGGCCATAAGCCATAAGCACCGCCAACGGCGGCTTTAAAACGCCGCCAACGGTGGCTTAAATAGTGTAGTCAAAGATTCCGCAATCCGCCTTCTGCTTTTCGTAGGCGGTCAATACATCCGCCAACGTTACGCCGCGCATCAACTTGCGTATCCCTTCGTTCAATTCCGACCATATCTCACGCGCCGCGCAATTCGTGTTCTTGTCGCATTTCTTCGGAACATGAACACAATCGACGATGGACAACGGCCCTTCCATGGCCTCCAATACGTCCAGAAGCGTGATTTCATCCGGAGCTTTCGCCAGATGGAAACCACCGTTGACGCCACGGATGGAGCGAATCATCTTCGCCTTGCGTAAATCAATCACCAGACGGCTGATATATTTTTCCGAAATGCCTTGTGATTCGGCGATGTCACGAATCAGACGCGGCTTCTCCGCGTCATGCGTCGCCAAATCGACGAGAATCCGCAATCCGTAACGCCCCTTGGTAGAGATTTTCATAATACTTGCCCTTTTTTACTCCATAAATGTTGACATCATTATTATGCCACGCAAAAGCATAAAATCAAGCCGAATAGAAAAAGTTTTCATCAAAAAATGGTGACTTTTCCAGAACATACATGATTGTTTTGAACTGCCCATGGCAAAAACTTGATTATTTTGGTAATATTTTCTGTCAAAACTTCTTGAACTTCTACCTTCCCTTGAAAATGCGAATCATTCAATTAAATTATTGCCATTCTACTTCACAAAATCCAACACCTCTTCCCCCAGCAATGAATAAACTCCTTTGTTTTTTCATCCCCATAGTAGTTTTTTTTCTACTTTGTGGCCTAATCGGCTTCAACACCTATCAATTGCAGCAGAAAATAGATTCAGGGATTGTTGACTATTATATCCTCGAAGGTTTGGATTATGCAAATGGTCGCCATTTAATCAGAAAACAACTTGAAGACGGTACGATTATATGGACAAAAACCATTAGCCCTTCCGCTTACGAAGACATATACGCCAAATACAATCTCCATCATGACAAGTCGATCCTTCATATGATAGATTTGACACCATATACAAAAAATTATTTTATTTATTATAAGACTGACGGTTTTACAAATTTTTGGAACTGGAAATGGTACTGTTTCAAAGACATCGAGCAAAATACTACAATCAATAATGATGATGACGATGAAATTATTTATGATTTTGATGACGATGAAATTATTTATGATTTTCTTGTATTATTGGATAACAATGATTTGCCAATAGAAGATGTTCAAAAGGCACACAAGGAGATCATCCAACTTTCTGAAGAAATGAATAAGGAAAAAAGTAACACCGACTTATATACTGCCTTATATGAAAAAAGACACGACTTTATAAGAAAATTCGTTGACTCCCACCTAAGATTAATAGTAGCCAAGCTGATTGACGACACAATCAAAAATGGGACACTGCCTCAAACCAAGAATGCATGGCGTGCCATCGCACCGATTATTTTGAAATTCCGCGATGACTACCCAGACAATCTTCCTGCAATCATCTTCAGCCAAATGGCTAGCGACTACCACTTCGTCTTAGATGATATTGGAAATCTGATACTTATCAATCTGGTAAATGATTGTCAAGATGTTCACCCAATCGTCTCTGCCACCGAAGATTCCAATGATTTATCAGATAATTCTGAAGATGAAGAAGAAGGCAAACCGTTTTTCCTGTATAACTATCTGCTACGTCCAACTGAATTCAATGCCCTGCACACCATTCTATTTGAAACCTCAGATTTAGTATACTCGATTCATACAAACCAAAAATTTATGTATATGGATACCAGTTACAAACTCTTGAAAACACATAAACTGCTTGATAAATTCCTCTCGCAGGTTTATATAGAAGATATCGTAACGCCGCCTTTGCCAGACCACTTGCCCAAATTCTACGATGACGATGTACGGGATTACACAATCGATATTTGGAAAAACGATCCAGATCGTGCTAAAATGCTCAGGATGTTCTGCTTCCCAAACGCGTTCAAGCCATATTGGCAGGAGAAGCTAAAAAACTTCAGGAAAATCAGATAAAATAATGAGTCATGTAAAAATGCCGCCGCATGACGCAACAACGTCACACGGCGGCGGCTATTCTGTAAATTATTAATTGTTAATTGTTAATTGTTAATTTGATTCAGATCAGCTTCAGCGCATCGTCCAAAGCACCAATAATGTCGTCGATGTTCTCCAAGCCGATGGACAAGCGGATCAATTCCGGCGGCAGACCAGCCTTGATCTGATCCTCTTCGCTGAGCTGCGAATGCGTCGTGCTCGCGGGATGGATGACAAGGCTCTTCGCGTCACCGACGTTTGCGATGATTGTGAACAAATCCAGATTATCAACCAGATGCTGTGCTTCTTTCGCGCCACCCTTGATACCGAACACGACCATGCCGTTCGCGCCATTCGGCAAGTACTTGGCGGCCAATGGGTTGAAAGCAGGATATTTCACCCATGCGACTTTCGGATGGTTCTTCAGGAAATTCGCCACGGCGAGACCGTTTTCGCTGTGTTTCGCCATGCGAAGCGGTAGCGATTCAAGGCCTTGCAAGAAAAGCCACGCCGCATCGGGAGCCAACGTCGGGCCTTGGTTGCGGAGACCGACCGTGCGCAGACGCATGATGAACGCAAGCGGATTCGCGTCGCCAAGATCATGGGCGAAACGCA
This sequence comes from Victivallales bacterium, assembly GCA_017554445.1. Classification (GTDB taxonomy): domain Bacteria; phylum Verrucomicrobiota; class Lentisphaeria; order Oligosphaerales; family Oligosphaeraceae; genus UBA1407. Next base: position 7,805 of record JAFZIJ010000197.1, on the reverse strand, counting down.
GGCCGTGGTAACCGCGGTCGGGCTGGTTGTAGAGATCGAATTTCGGATCCGTCCAATCGAAATTGCCTGCGTCGATGACGGCACCGCCGATGGCTGTGCCGTGGCCGCCGATCCATTTCGACAGCGAATGAACGACGATGTTCGCGCCGTGTTCGATGGGACGCAGCAACGTCGGCGGCGTGAACGTCGAATCGACGATCAACGGCAGATGGTGCTTTTTGGCGATGACGGCATAGCCTTCGATGTCCGCGATGTCCAGGCCGGGGTTGCCGACCGTTTCGATGTAGATGGCGCGCGTCTTGTCGTTGATGGCGGCCTCCACGGCGATGAAATCGTTGACGGGCGTGAAGTTCACCTTGATGCCCTGCTGCGGCAGGATGGCGTCGAACTGCGTGTAGGTGCCTCCGTACAAGTTGTTTGCGGCGACGATTTCATCGCCCTGCTTGGCGATGTTCGTGATGGTGAAATAGATGGCCGCCGTGCCCGAAGAGACGGCCAGAGCCGCCGCGCCGCCTTCCAACGCGGCCAGACGCTTCTCCAGAATGTCCTCCGTCGGATTCATCAGGCGGGCGTAGATGTTGCCGCTTTCACGGAGCGCGAAAAGATCGGCCCCATGCTGCGAATTGCGGAATGCGTAGGCGGTCGTCCGATAGACGGGCACGGCGCGGGAAAGCGTCGTCGGATCCGGAACTTGTCCTGCATGAATCGCCAGTGTTTCGATATGGTATGTCTTGTTGCTCATCATGCCCTCCTGTTGGTTAAAGATGGTTGATTTTGGTTGTGTTTCTTTTTACGCATAAAAGCCATTTTTCATGGTCACGAAATAAAATATACACACCCAAAACGGGATGTCAAATAAAATTCACAACTATTTTTGTAGATTTTTAGTTTTTTCTAGAAGCTCTAGCGGCTCTAGAAGCTCTAGATGCTCTTACAATTCTTCTTTTACTTGCAGCTTGCCGTCGTCGGCTATCTGCAGATAGCCGATGCGTTTCGGGTGGACGGTCATGGAATGGCCGCCGCGCGAAACGTTCACGTCTTCCGCACCGCCGTTCCAGAAGACCCATCCTGTCGCGCCTTTGCCAGGCACGCGGAACGTTTCCAATTTGTTGGAATCTTCCGAACGTCGCGTCATGGACGCGCCTCCTTTCTGCAACACCATGCCGTACCATTCGCGCATTTGCTTTTCACGACCACCATCCAATTCCAAAGGCTTATTACAGAAATAACGATTTTCCTTATAGATATAGCAATTTATTCCTGCTTTTTCTTCTGTTCGTGTCATCGCCGAAGTCGCCTCGATTTCAGCAGCCATCAGAGGCGGTATCAATTTTGTGGATTTTACGCCACAAAGTTCCATCAGCCGTTGATTTTTCACGCTTCCAGGCTTCTCAATGGAAATATCACCAGACAACCATAGGACACCGCCGCGGTTCACAAATGCTTTCAATGCGTCAAATACTTCATCCGAAACAACATACGGCACGGGATAAATCAATACTTTCACGGATGCAGGCAACTTGCTAAGCTCTGAATCCGGCAGCACGGAGAAGTTCGCGCCCAGCCACATCAGCGCCTGTGACGCACGATGTTCCGCATTGATCACTTGCTGACGCAATGCCGTATGGCGCAGATAGTCGCCGAGAAGGAGAACCGTATCAGGCGGATTGTCAACCAGTTCCAATTTTCCAAACGTCTCCGCCATCCGTTTGTACAACGCGGCCGTCGGCCGCGGCACCCATGTGGAATGGATCAGCCCGCACGGGAAGATGCCTTCCATCGGATCGCGCCAATGCCACGACAGCAACGCCGTGCAGCCCATGCCGAACGCGTGGGAGACAAGATAGCGGAAGCGGTAGTCGTAGCTTTCATCGTCATCGCCGTTGCCCCATGGATCGTAGGCCTTGAACGTCGGATGGTTCTTCGAGCCACATTCACCGACCAGCAGCGGCTTGCCCAAAACCCGCAAATCCACGTCTTTTATCTGAGGCATCATGTTCACTGGATTGCCGTAGTAGTGGCGATCCGTGAAATCCAAATCCAGTGACGCGATCAGCGCTTCCATTGCGGTATTGCCGCCCCCCCAGCCCTGCATCCAGCCGGCGGACACAGGCGTCTCCGGCCGCATGGCATGAGCTCCCGAAGCACCGTTCGCCGCCCAGTTGCGCTGCAGTTTCGTCGCTGTCTGATATGTCTTGTAAACATCCGGATCATTCCATTCGCCTTGCGTCTTCGGCTCCTGCCCGAGCATGTCCTTATAGTCCTGCGACGTGAATTTCACGGTCTGCTCATTGCAGATGTCGATGGCCAGTCCAGGCGCATGTTTGTACCGTTCAGCGATTTCCGCCATCGTCGCCTTCTGCCGTTCCAAGGTCTCCTTGTCCGCCGTGTTGCCCAGATTCGGCGTATGGTACAGCACGATGCCATGCTTTTGGGCCAACTGCACAACGGCATCGCTGACACGTTTATCGAACTCGGAACCGAACGGCATGAAACAGCGGGACCACCGCAGGCCATGTTCCCGCATCGTCTTGAAATCCTGATCAAAATGCATGGGCGAACGCGCCGTCACGGAGCCATTCTGCCCCCAATACGTCTGATTGCCCATGAAGAAACGCGATTCACCGCCGATGGTCAGCCGCATCCCTTCCTGTTTCACGCGGACGCCTTTCGCCTGCACGGCTTCATCCCAAATCACGACGGATGTTGTCTCCGCATCCACGACGCTGTCGCCGTCCAGCAGTTCCACCTTTACATATATATAATCAGGAGCGTCCTGTGGCACTTTCCACGACGCCTCGACTTTCGTCTCGCCGCCGTTCTGAACATTGAAATCGCTTTCGACCGATGCGAGTTGCGTACCGTTTTCCGCCGTCAGAACGAACCGCACACGTCCATTACAATCCGCATGGCTGAAATTCGAAACAACCGTCTGCAACGACGCATCCTCCCCCTTGCGGTAACACATGTAGCCTGTCATTGTGCGACTTATGTAAACACGACGGAACAGCGCCTTCACAATTGGTTGCAACAGTGCTACGCGTTCGCCGTCGTCCGCCAGCAAATCCATGTTATCGACGCCGAAAAACGCCCAACTGGAGCCTGTGAAGACATTTGCGAAATGATGCAGAATCGCCGCGGCGTGGCCACGGCTGCGGCCATCCTTGTCAAAACATTCCAACAATGGAATCCACCGTGCGCGATTCGGGCCGAAACCATGGCCGTTCACGCCAAGTTGCCCAATGGTGGAGAAGCCGCTCGCACCTTTCCAAGAGCCTTTCAATGGGCGTGTTGCGTCAAAAACGCCCGCCGTCTGGCAGACGTCGATGCGTTCCACATGACGCAGTTCGAACGACGGATCGAAAATGTTGATTTGCGTCGGCAACGGCCACATCGCGTCGCGGATGTGTGCATGACGTGTGTTGATGTGCGGAACCGGCGTCTCGCGCAACGTCCGCAACGGATCAATACCGACCTTAACATCCGCAATATAAACATCATGCGCCATGCCCGCCTTTTCAATATCCGCCGACACGCCGAACATCAGGCGGATGGCATTCTCTGGCTTCAAATGATCGCCTTCACCGCCACGGCCGACGCTTGGGTTGTCATGCCAATAGTTGAAATCGCTCGGTGTCAGCACGAATTCCTTCCATTCCGTCGTCAAATCCAACGCGATATGCCAGCGGGCACCATCCTGCTCCGCCAATTCAAACCACGCCCGCGTCGTCTGTTCATCGCCTTTCGCCCAGAAATGGATAACGGACCATCCTTGCGGCAAATCCTTCGGCAGATTGATCGCCGCGTTGTTGTAAAGCGTCATCAACGGCGTCGCGATACGGACGCCTTTCGTCCCGTTCGGACCGTCGCAATCAACGATGGCCGTGGGAGTTCCTTTCGCTCCCGCATCCATCCAACTGGCGGCTGGAAGCGACAGCGCATGCGTTCCTTTCAAACCGTCCTTCGTCAGTTCGGCAGGCGAAATCCAACGGCCATCGACCTTGATCACCGGCTTGTCGAACGCATATCCGCCGCATGTCACCATCAGTCCGCCTTCCTGCAGGAAATCCGTCAGCGTTCTCACGGCTGTCGCAGGAAAATAGCGTCCCGTTGGTACGACGAGCATGGCAAAATGATCGATATTGAAGATTTCCGGATTCGCAAGTTCCTCCGCTGAAAGAATCTGCGACTCCGTCACCGCTCCGTCCGAAAGCGTCAGATTCTTCAACGTCTCACAGACTTTTTGCACATCGGTTGGATGACCGGCCTCGCCATTCGTTGCGGAAAGCCCCATGTCCAGAACGGCGATGCGGTGGTTCGGGCCTTTCGGTTCGCGCCACTGCTGCTTTTCCAGCCACGCCGTCGCGGCGGCGGACATCGCTTCCGTCTGCACAATCGTCGCGACATCCGCTTCGGCGGGACGAAATTCCGTCGCCACCTCTCCCGCTTCCACTTGAATATTCGTAAACCACGCTTTCCCATAGCCATACAGACAGGCATGCGCCATCACCTTCGACACGCCGCGCGCCATGGACGGCACGGTATAGGTTATTTTCGTCCAATCAGTTGTGCCGGTCAGTTTCTGCTGGCTGTCGTTCGTCATGACACGATTGCCATGGTTGTCATAGCCGTTCAGCGACAAATACGCCAATGCGCCGTCCTTCAGGCCTTCCGTCTTGACCATCGCGCTGATTGTGTAAGCGCCTCTGTTGACGGCACCTTTGACGGAACGGCACACCCAGTTCCACTGTTTTGCGCCATCGCCTTCCAATTCGATGCGCAGGCTCGGCTTGCCGTTGTAGGTGACGGTTTTATCGACTTCCATCTTGCAGTTGCCACTGCATTGCATGTCCCATCCGGCAGGCGATGAAAGCCGTTTGAACTGCACGGTGAAATCACCATTCTCCAAGAGATTCTGCGCGCCGCACAGTCCGACGGCCAGCATCATTCCCAAAAACATCCGCATTTTCATTCCATACTCCTATTTATTATAATGGACGTGATTGACTTTCTTCACTTTTAACAATACATTTCCAACCACTGTTTTCAATCAATACCACATAAAAAGGCATTGCACCATGAACAAACGATTCGTGTTATCCATTCTTCCCATCTGCACGGCAGTATTGCTCTCCGCTCAGCCCATCTGGCAGATCGACTTCAAGAATCTTACGGAAGACGTCAAAAAGACCATCCAGCTGAAAGGCGTCAGTGAAATCACGCCGGAAGGCCTCGTTACGGAATCCATCGCGGACAAACCGCACTCCGTCACTGTTGTTTCGACGACGCTTCAAGAAATTCCCAATGGATTTGACGGCAATATCTTACGTGTTTCATGGACGTTTATCCCGCAGAAAATCGGCGGTTGGGGCAACGACTTCCGCATCGGCTCCGCCATGGTTGTCGAACTGACGGGCGTCCATCCCACGCTCAACGCCAAACACGTTGCGAAATCAGCTGTCGAAGCAGGCAAGCCCTGCGTCATGACATGTGATTTCACGCAGCACCTCATCACATCATGGACCATCGACGGCAAAGAGCAGCTCGCTTCTCCAGTTCCCGCATGGAATGCAGGCGGCGGCAAACCTTCAATCAATCTCTCTGACTTCAACGACACGAATTCCAAGACCACATGGCTCGGCATTTCGATTGAAACAGTTCAATACGCCGACGTGGAAAAACTCCGCCTCGCGGCTGGCGAAGAGTACCCTCCCATCGAAAAGGACAAGAGAACCGACTTTCTCCTCGGCCATGCCAGCCCAATGCAGAAGATTTTCCGCGAAGCGCAACTCTATTCAGGCGACTTCCGCCGCAACATCCGCATCGCCGCCGCAGGCCGTGAACATGAATCCTTCCAGCTCGTTGTCTTCCCGTTGGACAAACCGTTGAAAAATGTCACCGTCACCGTGACGGATCTACAGTCCGTCAATGGCAAGTTGCCCGCCTTTCCCGCCTCCAGAATTTCCATTCATCCAATTGGTTACATCCGCACGGCGGTCGGCCCGAAGGCCGGCTGGCAGTGGCCGGACGTGTTGATGCCGTACAAACCATTTGATGTCGAGCCGGGCTTCGTTCAACCAGTATGGTTCACCGTCGATGTCCCGCACGGCACCGCCGCCGGCGAATATCGCGGCCTCATTGAATTCAAAGCCGACGGCGTGGAGCCGCAGATGGCATCCCTCTCGTTGACAGTCCGCCCGTTCTCACTTCCGCTCCGCGGCAAGCTGAAGACCGCCTTCTGCATCTGCCCCGGCATGTGGGAAATCTGGTACAAGCCGGACGAAGTGAAAAAACGCCTCAATATGACCGACCAGACCGGCCACGGCGTCCTCTATACGTCATACGAATGCGAAGATGTCCTCCCTAAGGCCAAATGGTTGGAAATGTACGACTTCCTGCTCGCCCACCGCATCAGCCCGACGGTCATCTACTCAGGTCTCAAGAAAGGCAAGTCACGCGTCGTTCCCGCCATGGAGGACATGCAGTACTGCTATGATCGCGGCATGAACGCCACCTGTCTCATGTGCATCGGCGACCTCTCCGAAGACCCGCAGAAAGCACAGGAAACGCTCACGGCAATCGATGGCTGGCTGTCCGAATGGGAGAAATTCGTCAAGGAAAAAGATTGGAATGATTTCACATGGTATCTGCATTCCTACGACGAAACGGAAATGCTTCCGCCAGAACGCAGAAAGCACATGGACTACGCCATCACGACGACTCATCAGCACATCAAGCAGAAGTTCCCGTGGATCAAACGTGAAACCGCCAATCCGTACATGGAACGCCATAAGGATGATTTCGACATCTGGACGCCTGTGACGTCGCAGATCAACGACAAAACGGTCGAAAACTACCGCAAGGCACAGGCGGACGGGCAGGAAGCGTGGGCATATGTCTGCTGTGGGCCAGGCCGTCCCTACGCCAACTTCTTCATCGATTTCGACGGCGTCTGCCCACGCGTCCTCCCATGGCAGTTCTACCAATACAAACTGACTGGCTTCCTCTATTACCTTATTAACCATTATCAGCCGACGAAAAACTGGAACATGGCCGCCCCCAAATGGCCCGACGAACCATGGAACTGCTTCTCCTACAATACGAATTCCGACGGCATTCTCATCTATCCCGGCCCAGATGCGACACCGCTCGCCTCTACCCGTCTTGAGAATCTCCGCGATGGAATTGAAGACTACGAAGCCCTCGCCATCCTGCAGGATCTCGCCGCCAAATTCACACCGAAAAACGATGCGGAAAAAGCCCTTATCGCAGAAGCGGAAGAACTTGTAAAAGTACCGATGGAATTGTCCGAATCTTGGACAAAATTCACAAAAGATCCGCAAGTCATTGAAAAGACACGCGTTAAAATCGATGAACTGATCCAGAAACTCCAATAAAAATCACTTTTTTCACAACTTTTTTCCATTTTTTGTGGAAAAATACAAAACTGCTTCATATTAGTAAGTGACGCCCGAAAAAACACGGGCCTGAAAAAATGAAAAGCAAGTCCAACATCAAATAGAAAAGGAGAACAACCATGAAGAAACAGACGCTCGCCAACATCGCTGTCGTAGCAGCCTTCCTCTTCACGCTGAATCTGGCCGCACAGCCACGCGGCCCGCAGAAAGACTGGGATAAAGGCCCTGGCGGCAAGCCCGCCGTGAAAGCCGGACCAGCCGCACGGCCAACCCCCGTGCCCGGACCAGCCGCACGACCGGCTCCCGCCCCCGGACCAGCCGCACGACCGGCTCCTGCGCCTGGACCAGCCGTACGACCGGCCCCTGCGCCTGGACCAGCCGCACGCC
>JAFZIJ010000196.1 GCA_017554445.1 Victivallales bacterium | reverse complement strand
TCGATGTTTCATCGAGGCCTTCGCAGGCACGGAGCCAAACCACCCTAAGATGGCTGCGGCGGCAGTCTCAGCCTCCGCCGCAGCCACCACCACCTTGGCCTCCACGCCCAAGGAAATGCTGAGACACGCCGTCATCAACGGCAACGATTCCCTAGCCGCGACCGCCCTGCAGAAATGCCTGGACGAACATACGCCGCCGCAGGAAATCGTCAACGACATTCTTATCCCCGCGATTTCAATCGTCGGTGAAAAATACGAACGGAAGGAGTTCTTCCTGCCGCAATTGCTCGGCGCCGCCAAAACCATGCGCAACTCCATGGCGACATTGGAACCGTTGCTTGCGGCGGCCCATGCGAATGCAGGCGGAGCTCCCGCCGTCCCGTTTATTCTCGCAACCGTCAAAGGCGACATCCATGACATAGGCAAGAATATTGTCGCCGTCATGTTGCGCAACTACAACTTCAATGTCATTGATCTTGGACGGGATGTTCCGGCAGACACGATTCTGGACGCGGCCGTCGCCAACCATGCGAAAATCATCGGTCTCTCCGCCTTGATGACAACTACCATGACGGAGATGAAAACCGTCATCGAAACCGCCAAGGAACGTGGTCTCAACGACTTGAAGTTCATCGTCGGCGGTGCCGTCGTGACAGATGACTATGCGCAGTCCATCGGCGCCTATTACGCAAAAGACGCCATGGACACCGTCCGTATCGCCCAGAAACTCAGCTAATTGCAACAATGAGCGACAATTCTTCCTTCCAAAGCGGCTCTGATCGGGCAAGGCTTCTCGTCTTGTCCGAACAGCAGCTTCTCGCCGAATGCCGATGCGACACGATGCGCGGCACGGGCCCCGGCGGGCAGAAACGCAACAAGACGGAGTCTGCGGTCCGCGTCACGCATGTCGCCACTGGTCTTTTCGCCTTTGACGACGTAGAGCGTTCGCAGCATATCAACCGCCATCACGCCTTGCAGAAGCTGAGACTGGAATTCGCCTTCCATTTGCGTTGCGAACCAACAGCTTGGAAACAGCCTGTTCCAAGCCCGTCGTCGGATAGTTTTCCATTATGGGCCGCCGTCGCTCTGGACGCGCTATTCGCGACGGATTTCAAACTGGCGGATGCCGTTGTTATTTTAGGCACAACGACTTCCCAACTTGTGAAGAATCTCCTGAAACTGCCCGCCCTCTGGCAATTCGTCAATGAGGAGCGTGTCAAACGCAATCTCCCAGCATTGAAAAAGCTTTAAATACACAAAAAACTGTCGTTTTCGTCGTTTTTTGTCGCTTTTATCCCTTTCTTCACGCTAGTTTTTAGCCATTGGCTTCAAGCGCCGCAAGACCAAATATCCGGTCCGCATTTCCCCAGAAAATCTTGTCTTTGTCTTCATCGGACAGCGTCAAGCCTTCGATATCCGCAATGCCGGACGTCAAAGCCTGCCAAGGCGAATCCGTTCCGAAGACGACGCGGTCGATGCCGTGTAGGCGAATCAGCCGTTCAAATTTACCTGGCTCGTCCTTCATGTACATCGCGCTAAACGATGTGTCGATATAGACAGGGCGCCCCGCCAGATCGCGTTCCATCTCCCCCCAGTTCAGCCAGCCGCCCATATGCGCGCAAATCAACGTCAAGGCAGGATGTCGGCGGACTACTTCTGCAAAGTCCGCCGGACGCGAATGGAACGGTGGTTGGAAACCGACATCGTTGCCCGCGTGGATCAGAACAGGCATCCCCTGATCTTCGCAGAACGACCAGATTTTCTCCATCCGTTCCTCCAGCGGATTGAACTCCTGGTATTCGGGATGCATCTTTATGCCGAACAGCCCTAGATCTTTCACATGGTGCAATTCGCCGATCACGTCATCATCGTCCGGATGGACACCGCCCATCGACAATGTCGGCCAATGGTTCCGCGCCGCCACCTTTTCGTTCAGTGAATGTGCCTGATCAGGCCGCGTCACGACAGGTAAATTCATCCACGCCGTATATCCCGCCGCTTCCGCCTTCGCCTTCAGCCCGCTATATGTACCATCCGTATAGACGGGCAAATGGGCAGATTTCTCCTGCAGATGGACCAGTACTGCGGCGGCTATCTTATCCGGCCAGACATGTGTATGGATGTCAAATATCTTTCTCATGTAAAAACCTTTGCCAATGCCGCCGAAACGATGGCGGCCAATCGGCCAGAATGCCGTCTGACGGCGGCCCCCCGTCTTCCTTGTTTCATACTATAAATATAATAAGCCGACAATGGGAGTCCATATATTCTCCCTTTTTTTGCTCGTTTTTTTGGAACTTTTGCGTTTTTATGCCATATTTATTAATTTATAGTTTTGAAACAAGAATCGACAACCGCATCAAACAACGGAGACAATAATGTTCAAAAGCCTACAAGCCACGATATTCTGCTTCGCAGCAGTCATTCTCGCCATCATTCTTATCGCCAGCACCTTCACGGAGAACAAGAAGAAGACGGAGCTCAACACTGCAATTGAAGCCTTGAGCCAACGTAACGACGAGCTAACGAAGGAAGTCGAAAAAACACGGCAGGAACTTGAAGCGACGAAAGCCGAATCCAAGCTCCTATCGGACCAAGTCAAGGCGGAAACAGAACGCGGCCAGAAATACCTTAAGAAGGCCGAAAGCCTTGCGACTACCAATCTTGCCCAGAAAGAACAGCTTGAAAACGCCAAAAAGCAAATAGCAGACATGCAGGCCAAGTTGCTTGTTGCTCGCCAATTGGCTTCGAACGCCGCCAATCCGCAGGAAATCAAGAAATTGGAAGAAGAACTCAAAACCGTCAAGGAGGAGTTCAAGAAAGTCAAAGCGGAACTCGCCAACACGAGCACCCAGTTGAAGGTCGTCATGCCGCAAAGCCGCAAACTGGCTGGCGAGTTGCTAGAAACTCGAAAACAGCTGGAGGCACTAAAGGCCTCTCAAACATCGTCACAGCCTAAGAGGAAATAATCGCCTTCATCGTCGCCCTGTTTCATTTCACCCCCGTCATTTACCCAAAGATCAATCAATATCATGCGTAAAAACACCATCATTCTTCTGCTTCTTGTCGCTACCTGCTCCGTCCTCCTCCATGCACAGGAAAAAACAGCCTTTCTGAACGTGCAGGAAGTGCTCAAAATGGCGCAAGACGTTACAAAGGAAAAATATCCAGATGCGGACGACGCGCTGGTCGATGACTACATCCTCACCACCTACCAGGCGGACGGAACGGCCGTCACCATAGACGACCAGGCATTCAAGATCTTGACGGAGACCGGCAAGAACAACAACCGCACCATTTCCTTGTGGTTCAATGAAAGCTACGGCAAGGCGCAGGTCCTCTCCGCGAAAATCTACAAGCCAGACGGCCGCGTCGTCACCATCGATGTGGAGAAGCAGACGAAAGTCATGGTGGACCGCTCCCAGATGTCCTCCAATATCTACGACCCAAACGAGAAAGTGTCCACGACCACCATTCCGGATCTGGAAATTGGAGACGTCCTCCATTTCATCACCCGTAATGATATCCTCAAGCCACGTGTTCCCAATACTTTCAGCGATTACCACACGTACGAATCAACGCAGCCCATCATCCGCTACGTCATCGAAATCAACGGTCCGAAATCCCTTCCGCTGGCCAACCGCATCGTGAAGGACCGCGTCGAAAAGACAGTTACTTACGTGGAAAAGGATCTTGGCGACCGCATCAGCTACAAATGGACCGCCGCCAATGTCCCGCAGGCCTTCCCCGAACCGCGCATGCCCGCCATGTACACGGTCGTCCAACGTCTGCTTGTTTCCACGATTCCGACATGGAACGACGTCTCCAAATGGTATTGGAATCTCTGCCAGCCTCACATGAAGGCTTCCGACGCCATGAAGGCCAAAGTCGCGGAACTGATAAAGGACGCCAAGACGCGCGACGAGAAAATCCGCGCCGTCTTCCGTTTCGTCTCGCAGGAGATCCGCTACATGGGCATCACCATTGAAAAGGAAGCACCCGGCTACGAGCCGCATGACGTCGAACTCACCTTCAACAACCGCCACGGTGTCTGCCGTGACAAAGCCGCCCTGCTCGTCTCCATGCTTCGCGAAGCCGGTCTGGAAGCGTTCCCTGTGCTCATCAGCGTCGGCCCGCTGAAAGATCCGGAAGTTCCACAACCGTACTTCAACCACGCCGTCACAGCCGTCCTCAACGACGACGGCTCCTACCTTCTCATGGATTCCACAGATGAAAACACACAGCAGCTCTTCCCTGCCTATCTCGCCAACAAGAGCATTCTAGTCGCCCGCTCGGAAGGCGACACGCTGCGGACAAGCCCTTTCTCACCCGCGAAGGAAAACATGCTGTACATCGACGCCAGCGGTGAAATCAAACAGGACGGCTCCTTCGAGGCCACCGCGCAAATCACATTCGACGGCATAAACGACAACGCGTACCGCGGCACGTTCGCCAGCTACACGCCGCAACAGCAGCGCCAGTTCTTTGAACGTGTCGTCAAACATGTCGCTCCGGGCGCCATCCTCAAGGCGTTCGAAATCACGCCGAAGGACATGCTGAATACGGAACAGATCCTGAAGGCGACGCTCGCCATCAGCACGGATGCCAACCTCTTCGTCCACAATGGTGACAACGCCATGCTGGACATCCCGCAGTTCGGCTACGCCGTCGGCATTATCAATTTCGTTCTCCGCGCCACAGGTCTTGAAAAGCGCAAGTATCCGCTTCTTACGGACATAGCATGCGGTGTCGAAGAGCATTTTTCCATAAAAATCGCCCCCGAATGGGGCAATCCAATCGCATTGCCGGAATTCAAGGACATCAACGAAAATCCGTTCTTCTGGACGAAACAGCTTGCCTTCGACCCGCAGAGCAGGACGCTCAAACTGGACAAATACTTCGCCATCGATGCCGTTCAATTCTCCCCTGAACAGTATGCTCAACTGAAAAACCACCTGAAGGCCATTGAAATCAATGACCGCAAGATGGCCATTTTCAAATGCACGCCGCAACCAGCCGCACTCGCAAAATCCGAGGAGGCGGACATCAATATCGCCCGGCAGGACATTGACATCGTCCTTTCGGACGAATACAACTGGACGATGACTGAAACCGTTACAAAAGAAATCCTTACGTACAACGGCAAGAAGAGCAATGCCGAACTCAAAATCTCCTACAATCCCGTCTGGCAGGATATCAAAATCAACTACGCCCGCGTAACCACGCCGGCGAAGGAAAAGGACGGCAAGCCTGTCATCAAAGAAATCTCCGAGCAGGAAATCAATCTCATGGACGAAGGCTGGGTCGCTTCCGCCCCGCGGTATCCGGCCGGCAAGACGCTTGTCGCGTCATTGCCTGGCGTCGAAATCGGCAGCGTCATCGACTACCAGATCACGACTGTCTGCAAGAATCAGCATTTCTTCGCCTTCGCCGTCAATTTCAAAGGCAGCAATCCCATCCAGAAACGGCAGGTAACGATCTCCGCCCCAACGCATATCAACCTGCAGTCCGCCGTTTATCAAAACGGATTCCTCGCTCCGGACAAAGACGCCCACCAGAACAACATCACGGAAAACATCAAGAAGGAAAACGACCGTACCATCTGGACATGGACCGCCATCGACCAAGGCATGATCGCGAAGGAAGGCGGCCTCCCGCCGTCCACTTCCTTCCTCCCCTCCATCCAGACATCCACTGGCAACTGGACCGCTTTCATGTCCAAAATCTCCAAGGCGCTCACGGAAAAAGCCGTCGCTGGCGAAGCACTGAAGGCCGTGGCCGAACAGATCCGCCAGAAATCCAAGGATGATCTGATCAAAGGCGCGCGCGACTATGTCGCGCAGGCCATTCGCTCGGCCGGCCCGAATTTCCTCAACCTCCCGCTGTCATGCCTCTCTGAACCGGACGTGACCATCACGCAGGGCTACGGCAACCAAGCGGACAAAGGCATCCTCCTCTATACGCTTCTTAAGGAACTCGGCTACCAATCTGAATTCATCCTTGCGGGCGGCCCGCTCCATCCGATGATCTTCCAGAATGCCGTGGATCGCCCCACGCCCACCCTCTTCTCCATCCTTCTTCTCAAGCTGACCGTCGATGGCAAGACATTGTGGCTCAACGATCAAGACCAATATGCACAACTCGGAACGACATCATTTGACAAATACCATGCCATCCAGATGAACGGCCGCCCGTTCGTCATCACGCCAGACGCGCCATTCGTCAACAACTCCCGTACAGATATCACGATCCAGTTGCAGGACGACGGCTCCGCCATCTACACGGAAAACTCCCTCTACTGCGCCGTACCGTTCGCCAGAACGAAAAAGTACTATGCGGAAATCACACCGGAAGACCGTCGTCGCCACATACAGGAAATGGTGGCGGACGTCTCGCAGTCCGCAACCCTCGAAGGCGAGTTCGTCACAGATTTCAACAGCTATCCTGGAAAACGCACATTCTCATGCCGCATAAAGGATTTCGCCGTCATCGACAAAGACTACTACTATTTCAATATCCCCAATGGCTCATTCACTGGGGCTCTCGGCACCACGACTGATGAACGCAAAAATCCGCTCTACTGGGGTGGATACTCCGAAAGCCATCACCAAGTTCGGATTGTCCTGCCGCCTTCCTTCCAGAACGCCATCATCACGCCGCAGGACATGAACTGGACGCAGCCTTCCGGAAAAGGCGAACTCGTATCCCGTAAATCCGTCAATCCGGACCGCTCCATCACATTCAACTACACCGTCAATCTCACACCAGATGTCATCCCGCCAGAAAAATACAAGGAACTAAAAGACCTCAGCAAGACTCTTTATCATTCGGCCATGACGACCGTCCTTCTGAAAAAATAACGCCGTTTTTCCATGCCTCTTATCGCCCCTTCATCATATAAAGCGCCATTTCTGCTTGGGAACGCTCATGTCCAAACCATCCTCCCAAGCTACCTGCGGCATGAGGCGGACATAGAATACGATCGCGAACCGTTGCCCACGCCGGACGACGATGTCATCCAGATCGATTGGTCACGCGTTGGCTCCGACAAACTGCTCGTCATCAACCATGGGCTCTGCGGCCACACCCACCGCCACTACGTCCTCTCGCTCGTAAAGGCGTTCAATGCCGCTGGTTGGGATTGCCTCGCATGGAATTACCGCGGAACGGGCGCTTCGGACATCCATTACAAACAGCTGAAATTCACGACTAACAACTCGACGGATGAGCTCGGCTGGGTTGTCAACCACGCCATCGAAAAAGGCCATTACCGCAGTGTCGCCCTCTCCGGCTACAGCATGGGTGGTAATCTTGCCACCCTCTATCTGGCTCGTGATGCGGAACTTGTACCGCCGCAGGTCATCGGCGGCGCCGTTTTCTGCGCAGCCATTGATCTGCATGGCTGCACGATTTCTCTCGACAACCCGTTCAACAGAATTTACACAAAGCACTTTCTGAAGAAGCTCATCGACTTGGTTCATGCCAAGCATGAGCAGTTCCCGGACAAAGTCGATTGTCTTATATCAAGGAAATTAAGACTTTCCATGATTACGACAACCACTACACGGCACCGCTCGTCGGATTCCGTGACGCGGACGACTACTATACGACAGCCTCAGCAAGCCGCTATCTTGAAGGTCTAAAACTGCCGTTGCTCATGGTCAATCCGAAAAACGACCCGTTTCTCGCAGGAGACTGCTATCCCGTCGAGTTCGCGAAACAAAGCCCCTGCCTGTTTCTGGAGATACCGGAATCAGGCGGCCACTGCGGTTTCATCACGCCTGGACGCGACAACCTCTGGTGGCCCGCAAAACGTGCTCTCGACTTTCTGAATCCACTCGTCAAGTGACCGGCCTAACGGCTGATTTTCAGCCCTCTCGCTTGACTCCATCCATCAAGGCATTATCTTTCACGTAACATGTTGCTCTATATCGTCAGACACGGCCAGACAGACTACAATATCATCCGACGGATCCAAGGCCAGTCAAACTCCCAGTTGACGGATCTTGGCAGACAGCAGGCCGCCCTGCTCGCCAAACGCTTGGTACATACGACGTTCAACGCCTTTTATACCAGCGACTTGGACCGCGCGATGGATACGGCCAAAACAATCCATCCAATAGGCGATTTCGTTTTGGACAAACGACTCCGCGAACGTGCGTTCGGCCAGTGGCAAGGCCTCAACTACATGGAAATCAAAAAGGAATTTCCACAACTGATCAGTCGATACGAATCATACGATCCGTCATTCGCGCCTCCGGGCGGCGAATCATGGAACCAAATGCGCGAACGGGCCAAATCGTTCATCGACGATATGGCCAGTCGCCATGCAAACGACGATGCCGTACTCGCCGTCTCGCACGGCGGTCTCATCAAAGCCATCATGGCTGTCGTTTGTGATCCGGAGCTGAAACTCCCCGGTCTGCCGACGCCGACGGGGCCAGTGGACAATACGGCAATCACCAAGTTCACGTTGCTGAACGGCAAATGGCGGCTCAACGTCTGGAACGATACGGCGCATTTGGAAAACAATTGGAACTAACTAATAATCAATAACTTATTCACATATAAACACACTAAACAACAGGAGAACGACAATGTTTGGCATGGGCATGGGCGAATGGCTCATTATCTTTCTGATCATCCTGCTCCTCTTCGGCGCAAAACGCCTTCCGGAAATCGCACGCTCTCTCGGCAAGGCCACCAATGAATTCAAAAAGGCCAAAGACGAACTGACCAGCTACACGGAAACGCCGTCTCAGCCGCAGCCGCCTCAACAGCAGTATCAGCAGCCTCCGCAACAGCAGCAGGCCGCGCAACCGCCGCAGAGCAACAACAACCAGCCACAGGCTTGACGGTGATTTGCCGTGGATGAAATCGACGATCCCAAACTATCGTTAATCGACCACCTGGAAGAACTGCGGAAGCGTATTTTCGTCATGCTTTACGTGACGATGGCCATGTACGTGCCTGGCTTCTATCTGGCCAAGCCCGCCATCGAACGACTGCAACAATACGGCTGTCCGCCGGACACGAACCTCGTCTATACAGGGGTGATGGACTGGTTCTTCACGCAGCTCGCCATGGGGCTCGTCTTTGCCTTGTTGTTTGCCTCTCCTGTCATTGCCTATCAGATTTGGAAGTTTGTTGCTCCTGCGCTCTTCAAACATGAGCGTGTCGCCATCTCCCGCGTATCCGGCTTCAGCTGTTTCCTGTTTCTCTTCGGCATCGCGTTCGCGGGGCTATTCATTTTTCCGGCGATCATGCGTTTCTCCTACGGCATGGCAACGAACAGTATCAAGCCGCTGCTTCGCGTCGATTCGGTCGTCTATCTCGCCGTCATGCTCATGCTGGGCTTTGGCGTCATGTTCCAACTGCCGATCGTCATTTTCTTTCTGGCGCTTTCCGGCCTCGTCTCGATAGATACAATCCGAAAATCACGACCATATTTCATCGTGATCATTTTCATTGTATCGGCCATCATGACGCCGCCAGACATCATCTCCCAAATCGCGATGGCCCTCCCGTCATGGCTTCTCTTTGAAATCAGCCTTCTCTTTGCGCGAGCATCGTTGCGTAAGAAAAAAGCGAAGGAGGAAGCAGAAGAAGAGGAACGACAGCAAGAGGAATTGGCGGCAGGGGAAAATAATAATAGTACTCCACAACCGCAAACGACAGAAATAACGCCACCTCCAGAAAACGGCGCTATCGCGGCGTCATCGACGCCGCCTGTCATTCCAAATCCAATTTATAAGGATCCAGCCGAAGACACGACATCATACGAAGAGTTCATGGATGACGAACAATACAGCAGTTCACCGGAAGACATCTACGCCTATCAGCAGACTTCCGTTGACCAATCCCCTACGGAGAAACAAGTCCGCATCCGCAACATCACGCCTGCCAGACATTTCCGCAGACGTAGCGGTAGGAAATAAAAGCTACAAAAGCCCCAAAAGCACTTCAGCTTTTGGGGCAATCTATCCAGAATATCCAGAACTTCCAGTTTACCGCTTCAATCTGCTGATTTCGCCGTTCAGTTTCTGGCGTTCCAGCTTCAACTTGCGCAACTCATCCGCTATTCTCTTGCTTTCCGCCTTGCGGCGTGCATTTTCAGCGGCCTGCCTGGCTTGAGCCGCGCGAGCCGCCGCATCATCCGCTGAATCAAATGCAGGCGTGACCGCGACAGGACGCAACGTTTGCTGATGCCTCGTCTCCAAATCATGAATTTTAGCGTTCAAGGCATCGACTTTCGCCTCCACGGCGCGAATCGCCGCTTTCTTCGCCTCGTCAAGTTTCGCTTTCTCCTCCGCAATCTTCGCGACTTCCTCTTCCTCCTGCTTCACGCGTTCTTCGATTTCCGACAGTTCCTTGGCCGCCTCTTCAGCCTTCTTCTGAGCGAGCTCCACGGCCTGCGCGGCTTCCTTCGCCTTCGCTTCGGCCGCTTCCTTGCCCTGCTTCTCCATGGCGGCCTTCTCCTCCGCCGCCTTCATGGCCGCTTCAGCGGCCAGACGGGCCTCTTCAGCCTTCTTCACCTGTTCCGCAGCCGCTTCGCGTGCCGCCTTCAATTCCTCCTCCTTGATGGCCAGCTTGCGCTCCGCTTCCGCCTTGTCGCGCTCTTCCTGTGACATGCCGCTCAATGACTGCAGCTCCTTCTCAAGTTTCTCAGCCTCCGTCTTATCCTCCTCGTCCTCTTCTTCATCTTCCTCCGTATCGGTGGTGGGCTTCGCAGTCGGCTTCCGCGTCACAACGACAGGCATATCAGGAACTTGCGGTGCTTCAGCATCCAAAACTTCCGCGTCATCCTTCACGGTGCCATAGCGATATTCCTTCTCAATCGGCACGGCTTTCTTCTTCGCTTCAGCCTTCTGCTGGATATGACGATAGACCAAGAAGCCACCGCCGCCCAGCAACAGAATGAAGACCAGTAGAACAATAATTGATTTGACACTTCCTGAACTCATGGATGGGACCTCTTCCTCTGAATCGTTTTCTTTCAACCGACCAGACGCCAATTCACATGTTGGACAGTCTTTCCCTGACTAAGCCACAACTCCTCAAAATCCGTTTTGATATCCGCGACATCGTCGCTCGCGCCATCCGCCCTCTCAAACCATGACAACTGTCCGACAAATCGCAGCCACGCGTCGAAATACGGGGCATGATCGGTTGACATGTGCAGGATTCCGCCGGGCTTGAGCACCCTCCGGAGACGGCACAGAAAATCCGAACATACCAGCCTTTTCACTTCATGCTTGTCCTTCGGCCACGGATCAGGACACAACAGATGGATGCGGTCGATACACCGCGGCGGCAGTTGGAACGCGATCATTTCCAAGCTCGAAGCCCGAAGCAACCGCATGTTCGTCAGCCCGCCACGTTCCACCTTCCTGTCCAGACGGCGCAACCTCCCAAGCATCACATCGTTGCCCAATATAAGACGCTCCGGATAACGTCGCGCCAAGGCAAGCGTGAACTTGCCTTTGCCGCAGCCCATGTCCAGTTCCGTGATTCCGGACTCGCTCTGCGGCAGTTCCAACTGCGCCCATGTATTGGTTAAAAACGTAATCATCGCCGCTATCACCCTTTGCGCAATGACGCGACAAATGTTTCCATCCGATCCATCGCCGTCTCGATGTCTGAAATCGACGATGCATAACTGCAACGCACGAACCCTTCGCCGCATTCGCCAAACGCCGTACCTGGCACGACGGCGACATGCTGTTCCTGTAGCAGTCGTTTCGCGAATGTCATCGAATCCAGCCCCGTTGAACGGATGCATGGGAAAGCATAGAACGCGCCGTTCGGCATGAAGCAGTTCAGCCCCATGGCGTTCAGCCGTTTTACAATCACGTTGCGCCGCTGGCGATACTCCTCCAGCATTTCGTCCCGCCCGGCCGCGCCGTTCTGCAACGCCTCCAAAGCCGCCGCCTGAACCATGCTGGACGCGCACATGATCGAATACTGATGGACCTTCATCATCGCCTCGATGATGTCGTTCGTCGAACATGCGTAGGCGATACGGAAACCTGTCATGGCGAACGCCTTGCTGAAGCCGTTCAGCAAAACCGTCCGCTCCTTCATGCCCGGCAGCGACGCGATGCTCGGCGACCGATCCACATAACTCAACTCCTCATAGATTTCGTCGCTGACGACCAACAGGTCATGGCGGATTGCGAAATCCGCCAAGGCCGCCTTGTCGGCGGCCGTCAACGTCGCACCCGTCGGATTGTTCGGATAGTTCAGCAGAAGCACACGCGTCTTCGGCGTCACTTTCGCTTCCAAATCAGAAACTTGCACGACAAAATCATACTCCGCATGTGTCTCCACGGCCACTGGCACGGCATGGCACATGCGAATGGTCGGGCTGTACGACACATACGACGGAGACGGATAAAGCACTTCGTCCTCCGGACTCAAAACGGCCCGCAACAAGATGTCCAGACCTTCGCTGACACCGACCGTCACAATGCATTCGCCTTTCGGATCGTAGTCGCCGCCGAAACGCTCTTTCACATAACGGCAGATCGCCTTGCGCAGACGAATGTCGCCCAGATTGGACGTATAGTGTGTAACGCCTTTGTCCAAGGCATAGATTGCCGCTTCGCGGATATGCCACGGCGTGACGAAATCGGGCTCGCCGATACCCAAACTGACCACGTCGTCCATCGCATTGACCAGTTCGAAGAAGTCGCGGATCCCGCTACGTGGCAACGCCGCGATGTGCGGCGCCACCCAACTACGGCACGATCTTGAGGCGTTCATTCTCTTCACCTCCTCCATTCAACGGGATGCCCGCTTCCTTGTACTTCTTCAGCATGAAGTACGTCGCCGTCGATTTCACACCGTTCTGGCAGGACAGCTTGGACGCCACGAACGACGCAATTTCCTGCAGACTCGATCCGACGACTTCCAGACGTAGATCATAACGTCCCGAAACCAAATAGACAGACCGCACTTCCGGAAACTTTCCAAGACGCTCCGCAATCTTGTCAAAGCCTGTATCACGCTCCGGCTGCACCTCCACCTCGATGATGGCCCGCACTTCGCTGCTTTTCGCCAAATCGCTGACAATCGCCGAATAGCCCATAATGACGTGCTCTTTCTCCAGTTCGTCGATCAAAGCGGCGACCGTCGTCTCCTCGCATGCAAGACGCTCCGCGATCTCCTTCACGGGAATCCGCGCATTCCTTTCCAGCAACGCCAGAATCTTCGTCTTCAATTCATTCCGTTCCATCATCTTCCTTCTTTTTTCATATAAGAACACTTCCAATCATCACTTCTGGACGACGGGAATCTTCAGTTTTTGCCCCACGAAAATCGTGTCGCTTTTTAAATTGTTTATTTGACGCAACGTGGAAATCGGCACCCCGACAGCCTGTGCGATCATGCTCAATGTGTCACCACGCTTCACTTCTATCTCTTTGTAACTGCCCGAATAGGCGGGGGGCGGCGGGGGCTGCTGACGACGGGCTGCCGCGGCACTCGCCGCATTCGCGACCGCGCTCGCATTCGTCGCGACTTTGTCCAGCTTGCTGATTTCGGCAGCCATCGAGCCGACAGCCGACTCCAGATCTTTACGGCGCGAAACCTGCTCGCTTTCCAATGCCTTTCGCAACTGCTCCAGCCGCATGATCAAATCCTTTTCAATCCCCTGGATACGCGTCTCCTGCATCGTCAGCATCTTCTGCAGTTCCGCAATCTGCGCATCCTTCGCTACATTCTCCTGCGCAAGTCCCGTAATACGGTCCAGCAAAACCTTCTGGTCCTCCTGCAGTATCCGCATGTCCGCACGCAACTGCGCAAATTCACGGACAAGCGACCGCATGTCCTGCCCGTTTGCCGTACACATCGCGGCCATGACCATCAGTACGCACAGCCCCGTTCGAATCACATTGATTTTCATCTTCATGTCTTTCTCCAGTATGGACGCATCCTTCTTCCTGCGCCTTTTTCTCTTTTTTTCCGTCGTTCTGTTTGAATACGACAAAAACAAACCTATTATTATAGCACGTTTTTCCTTATGGTATAATAACTCATCAATGTTTTTATTAAAAACTGTCAATAACCTGCCGTTATTGGAAACAATATAAAAAAAACATCCATTCTCTAACAAAATC
Organism: Victivallales bacterium; assembly: GCA_017554445.1. Classification (GTDB taxonomy): domain Bacteria; phylum Verrucomicrobiota; class Lentisphaeria; order Oligosphaerales; family Oligosphaeraceae; genus UBA1407. The sequence goes on along the minus strand of JAFZIJ010000196.1, from coordinate 54,143 downwards.
GCATGAAAATCGATCTCGCCGCAACTCTTTCCCGCATTTTCGCCATGCTTGACAATCTTGGAGCCGCCAACAGCCCTTCCGATCTGACGGACTCCAAGCTCGAACAAAATCTCCTTCTCACGATCAGCCGTCATCAGAACGCGATGGACTGGCTTGTTGACCAGCATGCCACGGGAAAAGTCCGCCCGCGCACACGGAAGGTCCTCCGCTGGGCGTTGGCGGAAATCGTCTTCCTGTCGGGCGTGCCCGCCCCGCATGTCGTCGATACCGCCACATCGTTCGTGAAACGCCGCCATTCGCCGCAGGAGGCCGGATTCGTAAATGCATGTCTCCGAGCTATCTGCGCTGATTTAGACAAGAAAGACCATTTCTTTGATGACGCGCCGCGCCACATTCAGCTCCGTCTTCCGGAAATCCTCTGGAGCCGTTGGCAAGAGCAATTCGGAGATGAAACGGCTGAATGTATCGCCAACGCCCTGCTCGCTCCGGCGGACACGTTCCTCCGCCTTCGTGAATATCCGCCGCAGCAACCGCCCAAAGACATCAAAGGCGTCATCTCCATCGAACCGCCGGAATGGGCCCCGAACGCCAAAATCTACAAATTGGACCGCAAGGCCCACGTGTCCATTGCGGACGTATTTAGTTCCAATGCAAGATTCTACATACAGGATCCCGCGACTTTGCTCGCTCCGTCGCTTCTCGCGCCCAAGCCCGGCGAAGTTGTCGCCGATTTGTGCGCCGCGCCCGGCGGCAAGTCCGTCCTGTTGGCGGAATCGCTGAAAGACACGGGCGTTCTCTATGCGTATGATATTGCAGAATCGAAACTTGCACGGTTGCAGGAAAATCTGAAAGGCTTCTCCTGCATATCTGTTGCGCAAATGGACGCCACGCAATTCCAGTCGCCGACGCCACTGGACGCCGTTTTACTGGATGTTCCATGCTCCAACACAGGCGTCCTCCGCCGCAAGCCGGACGCCAAATGGACGTTCGACCTCAAGAAACTTTCGGAACTCACCGCCATCCAATCGCAAATCCTCCATCAGGCTTCGCTGGCCCTCAAACCAAATGGCCGTCTCGTTTACAGCACATGTTCCATCGAACCGGACGAGAACGACTTGCAAATAAAAGCCTTCCTCCAATCCCATCCGGATTTCACGCTTGTCAAGAAGCAGCTCATCCTGCCGGATGAAAATCACGACGGCGCCTTCGCCGCCCTCCTGCAGAAAAAACAAGCGTGAGCAAAAATCACGTTCAGTGTACAAAAAATGTCAGGCCGACTGACAAAAAATGTCAGGCCATGGCCATTTTAAGGCTGGATAAACGGTCAATTCAGCCTTGTTATCGTTTGGCATGCTTCCTGCTATTGACAGATAAATCGCAAAAAAACGACATCTGGATCAACAATAAAAGGAATGGTGAACATGAAATTCAAACATATCAGAAATGGCTTCCTGCTGGCAATGATTCTACTGTTCCTGCTGACATTGATTTCACTGTTCTGCCCCGGTTGCGGAATCATTTATTATGGTTGTTATTTTGTGGACTCGGCCGCCAGTATGCGAAGCGTCAAATTCTACGGAACCGTACTGGATCTTGACGAAAAGCCCGTGGCCGACGCGGATGTCATTTATAAAATGAGCGCCTTTCTCGAATGGAAAGGCAAAGCCGTCACGGACAAGGATGGTCATTTCAAGATAAATGCAGGAATAGGACGTTTTCTTTATATTCAAGATATCGTGCTGCAAGGCTACGAATTTTCTCTAGCGACAAACAATCAGACCTCCTTCGACTACAGGAGTTGGTACAGGGACCGCCACCGTCCGGACAAGACGAAGCCCGTCGTGTTCCATCTCCGCAAAAAACACAATGAGGCTGTGTTTCTCCTGAAAAAAGAAACCGAAATCGTTTTCAAGGATGACCAAGCGGAAAAATGGCTGGAAAAAGATATGGAACATGGCTGGACGCGCACTTCTGAAGACAAAAGTCGTATAGAATATAAAGATAAAGATGTTTTTTGGGATTACGAAGCAACGGGGGAGAACCATCCGGAAAAACAGGAATGGACGGTTCGCATCAAGGTGAACGGTGAAAACGCCGGTATCCAGGCAGGCGACGCAATGCTCTATGAAGCACCAGAGGATGGTTATGAGAAGGAGATTGCCCTGACGTTCAAATATTCAGGAGAAGGTTATTCATTTAGTCCTGGTACTGGTTATAGCAACAAGGAACTGGTAGAACTGTGTGAAACGTATCCGAAATTCCTGTACCTGCGGTTGAGAAATCCGGGAATGTACGCAAGGTTTTGTTTGAACTATGCCTATGTATCGGAGAAAAAAATCTACTTGAGATTTGATATCGTCATCAATCCATACGGAAGCCGAAGTCTGGAACCGCTGTTGACCATCTACGATAAGAAACACAACGCCGATGTAACAAACAAGGAGCATGAACGATTCAGGGAACTCTTTGATTGCCAAGACGAAGCGGAAAAGGCCATGAAACAGCAACGTCTCGCCCCGCGTCCCCCCTTCGAGCAATGGATCAAGGAAGGCAAAGCGATATACTGACACTTTCCCAACAGTCGCTCCACCCAAAATAAAAAACTCTCTTTTCATGCTTTTTTTGCCATTGGCATTTGGACAGAAACGCAGATGATATTATTTTAGACGGAATTCTTTTCTTTTCCTATCACAATAACCACAACTAGACATCATGACAAAAATCACATTCTTCGGCGCTGGCAGCACCATTTTCTGCAAAAACATCCTTGGCGACGTCCTCTGCACTCCCGCTCTGCAAGACTCGGAAATTGCTCTTTACGACATCAATCCGCAACGGTTGAAAGAGTCGGAGGCAATGCTCACGACGTTGAACCGCAATATCAACGGCAACAAGGCGATCATCAAGGCCTACTGCGGCGTCGAAAACAGAAAGGAAGCCCTGCGCGGGGCGGATTTCGCCGTTAACGCCATCCGCGTGTGGGACTACACGATTTCGGAAGCCATTGATTTCGCGATTCCAACGAAATACGGCCTCCGCCAGACCATCGCGGACACGCTCGGCATCGGCGGCCTCTTCCGCGCCCTCGGCTCGGGAGAGCACATGCTCCATTTTGCGGAGGACATGGCGGAAGTCTGTCCGAACGCGTGGTTTCTGAACTACACGAATCCCATGTGCGCACTGACGGGACTGCTGTTGCGCCATACGCCCATCAAGACTGTCGGCCTCTGCCATTCCGTGCAGGCCTGCGTCGGCAGTCTGCTCAACACGCTCGGCATTGCCAAAGACTACGACATGACGAAATTCAAGACGCGTATCGCCGGCATCAACCACCAGGCGTGGCTGCTGGAATTGATTTACGACGGCAAGGACATCTATCCGGAAATAAAAAAACTCGCCTTCGAGAAACTTGACGCGTGGCGAAAAGCCCCCAAAGCGGAGAAGAGCGCCAACATGGTGCGGTTGGAAGTCATGCGCAAATTCGGATACTATGTCACGGAATCGTCCGAACATTCCGCCGAATACATGCCCTACTGGATCAAACGGAACTATCCGGAACTCATCGATGAATATAACATCCCGCTGGACGCATCGCCGGACCGTTGCCGCGCCATCGTCGCCAACTGGAATAAACAATACAAAGACATCTGCGAAAATCCTGTCCTGACGCATAAGAAGTCCAACGAATTCGGCTGCGGCATCATGGAGGCTATCGTCACGGACAAGCCTTATACGATCGCCGGCAATGTCCTGAACCACGGTTTCATCGACAACCTGCCCGCCGAAGCCGTCGTCGAAGTTCCTTGTCTCGTGAACCGCAACGGCGTGCAGGGCACGTACTTCGGACCGCTTCCGACACAATGCGCGGCCATCAACCAGACGAACATCAACACGCAGTTGCTGACGATTGAAGCGATCGTCACACGCAGCAAGGAGAAAATCTACCAGGCTGCCCTGCTCGACCCGCATACATCCGCCGAACTGTCGCCCGACGACATCATCCGCCTCGTCGATGAAATGATCGCCGCCCATGGCGACCGCCTACCGTATTATAATTAACAATTAACAATTAACAATTAATAATTTACAATTATAAGCAATACGGGAGGGACGCGCTCCTGCGCGTCCGGTCACGCGGGAGCGTGACCCTCCAAAACCATCAAGGAGAATTTATGAACTTTCCGGAGAAATTAGAAGATTTCCGTTGTGTCACGGCTTTCACGCCCACCGTCTGCACGCTCATCGGAGCGCGCATTCCCGCCCAATGCGAAGACACGCCGTTGGACGCCGTCATCGCCGAAGCGGAAAAGAAACTGAACGGCGAAAAAGTTGAAAAAATGCTGATTTTCGCTCCGGATGCCTGCGGCATCCATCTGTGGGAACGTTATCCGGAGAAACTTGCGAAAGTCGAAGCCGTTGCGCCATTGCGCGTTCCGACGAAAGTCGTCATGCCGTCTGTCACGCCTGTCTGCTTCGCCTCCATGTACACGGGTGCCACGCCCGCCATCCACGGCATCCAGAAATACGAACGCCCCATTCTGACCGTCGAAACCATTTTCAACACCTTCCCGGAAGCGAAGAAAAAGACCGGTATCTGCGCTGTAAACCAGTGCAGTATCGATCTTATCTTCCGCAAGCGCCCCGTCACCTACTGCTCCACGCGGTCGGACGCGGAAGCCGTGAAATTCTCACATTTTCTCATGCAGGATCCCGCCTTCGACGTCGTGCTCAACTACGCGACGGACTACGACCACATCATGCACGCCACGGGCCCGTTTGCGGACGAAGCCATCGGCGCGTTGGACCGCAACATCGCCGCTTTCCAACAGTTCTCCGCATGGATTGACGAATACTGGGGTGGCTACAACCGCCTGCTCGTCTGGTGCCCCGATCACGGCGCCCACGAATCATCTCCTGGCCGCGGCTCGCACGGCACAGACATGCCGGAAGACCTTCTTGTCTATCACTTCTATTCTATCAGAGCGAAGAACAAATAACCCGCAACCATGGAGGAAGCTTGGGTATTCTAAACTAAGGGCGTATTTCCCTACGACGGCGCGGACGCCGTCGTTACATTCCGTCAATAATTTCGCGGACGCCGCGGCAGGCCGGATACTGCGTGCAGCCCCAAAAACGGCAACCCGCATTCGTTCCGGTCTTCGCCGTCCGCAGACGCATCGGTGAACCACAGACGGGGCATTTCGGCGATTCGGCGGCCTCTGGAAACAAGGCGCGGTGTTTCGCCTCGCCTTCCTCTTCCGCAAGCCGTTTCCGCTCATGGCGTAGAAGACGCCGAAGGCGTCCCGTCAGAACCAATAAACCATTTAGCGCCATGGACATGTCTTCCGACAAAAGCCATCGTCCAAACCGTTCACGCTCTTTCAAAACGGCGTGGCTGAAAACCGCCACGCCATCCGCGCCGTCTTCAAACGGTTCCATCCGTTGAGCCATTATCTCAAGATACAGCTCATCCTCCTCCGACCAAACGGCGCCTCCGCAGGCCATTAGCAACAGCTCCGTTTCATTCATCATTCGCGACAGCAAACTGTCCGCCTGACCGATGAGACGTCGCTTCCGCTCCGTCTCATCGTCCGCCAGTTCGGCGGCAGTTTTCAATTGAAAACGCGCACTATGCGCATAATCGCCGATCCGTCCGCTGAAGCGACCTCCAAACACCGCCACCAGCGTGCCCAGCAGATACCATTCCTGTTGTCGATTCATCTTCGTATCCATAAACATAATCTCCGTATTCGTTGACATCCTATCGACTACCATACACCATTTCTGCTACTCTGCAAGATTAGTCATTGAAAGTCATACATTTACATAAAGAATCATAGAGAATCATATAAAATCACAATCAAAGGAGAATCAACAGCATGAGCAAGAAGATCGCCGTTTTTCTGGCCAACGGATTCGAAGAAGTCGAAGCATTGGCGACCGTTGACGTCCTCCGCCGCGCGGGTCTGGATGTCGTCACCGCCGCCGCAGGCGGCGCCAAGACATTGCAAGTCGTTGGGGCCCATAACATTCCCGTCACAGCGGATGTTTTCGCCAAAGATTTGAATGCGTCGGATTTGATTTTGACCATCTGCCCGGGCGGACTGCCTGGAGCGACCAATCTGCGGGACGATCCAGTCGTCACGAAACTCATCGCCGCCGTCTTCGACACCGGCAACTATGCCGCCGCCATTTGCGCCGCGCCAATCGTCCTGAACGCAGCAGGCTTGCTGAACGGCCGCAAATACACGTGCTATCCGTCTTTTGAAAAGCAAATCAATCCAGTGAACTACACCGGTAGCCGTGTCCAAGTCGATGGCAAAGTCATCACCGCCTGCGGGCCAGGAGCATCGTTGGAATTCGCCTATGAAATCCTCCGCCAGCTCGGCATGGGCGATGTTGCGTCAAAGCTCAAAGACGGTATGCTCGCCAAATAAACAACCGTCGGACAACCTTCCAAATTACATGCTCTTCTGTGTTTTCCATTGCAGAAGAGCATTATTTTTTATTACAGAATTGCATTTCTGCTAATGTGCTATTATAATATTAGTATAGCCTTTGGCCTTTTCACTGAAAATACACCAATCTGGAAATACAACAACATGAAACCATTTCTCGCCATCGTCATGCAGACCATGCGTTCGGCCATCCGTTCCAAGGTCTTCCATGTCCTCTCGGTCTTGATCCTCCTCGCCGTCTTCCTTCTCCCTCTAACCGTATCAGGAGACGGAACAGCCGTCAGTCTCGTCCAAATATCCATCACTTATTCGTTGGGCATCGTTGTCGCGCTTGTGTCCATGACAACGCTTTGGCTGGCCTGTTCGCAGCTTTCCTCCGAAATTGAAAAATACAGCATCCATCTGGTCGTCGCAAAACCCTGCCCGCGCTGGGTACTGTGGTGCGGCAAATGGGTCGGCATCTTCGCCATGCATGCCGCCATACTTATCGTTTCGGCCATCGTCATCTTGCTTCTCATCCAGTTCCGCGTCGGTATCGGCCATTTCACAGAAGCGGAAATCACAAAGCTGGACAAAGAAGTCCGCGTTGGCCGCCGTGCATACTTGCCGGAGCCTGAGCCGTACAAGGAAATGGTCGAAAAGGAGTACCAGCGCCGTATAGCGGCCGGCGAACTGAAGGAAGGGCATGACGTCAAATCGACAAAAGACATGCTCTACTACCAAGTCAAGCAGCAGAGCGGCGAAATCAAGCCCGGCTTCGCCAAGCAGTGGACGTTCAAAAACGTCCGTACCAAATCAGATACGCTTTTCCTCAACTTCCGCGTCTTCTCCGGATCCACCTCCACCACCAACCAGACGCTACTCAGCTACATCTGGCTGTTGAAGGATCCCGAAGCCCCCGCCAATGTCGCCGATCCCTTTGCACCGCTTTACTTTGAAGAAAAGGACAAGGAAGGCAAATCCCTCGGTTTGAAGATTCCCACAGGCAAAGGCGGCACCTTCCAGGAGCTTCCTGTCGCAGCAAGCTATATTGACAAGAATGACAACAATACGATCACGCTCCGCTATCTCAACCCGCCGAAGGAACCCGGTGCCCCCGTCGATCCTCCTGTCAACGTCATCCAGCCAAACGATGGTCCGATCTTCCTTGTAGCGGAGACTGGTTTTATCGTCAACTACTGCCGCGCCATTTTTCAAGCGTTGCTACAAATCGCTTTCTTAACAGCTCTGGGTTGCACGGTTTCCGCCGCCTTCTCGACGCCGGTTGCCGCATTCGTCGCCGTAACCTATTTGCTCATCGGCCTTTCCGTACAGGCCGCATTGGATGCGCCGCTCCAAAATGAAGACGGTTCCTATAAATATAAGAATCTTTGGGAGCATTCCCTCCATATCATGGCCAAAGGCGTCTCCTACACGGTCGTATCCGTCGATGACTTTGACGCAACGACGGATCTCGCGCAGGGGCGTCTCGTCTATAACAAGCGTATCCGCAAAGTCTTCAAAACAATGTCCTCCGTCTTCGAATCCAAGCCGGTCATCTTCATGTCCAGCCTCGCCATTCTGGTGCTACGCTGGGCCATCATCATCGGTCTCGGCATTTGGATCCTCAACAGACGCGAACTCGGAGCGGTGATCAGAAAATGAATACGAAAATCAAATCATTCCTTACTCTTGTGGTCGCGATCATTTTGATCGGCGCCGCCTTGTCCTTTGTACAGGGGAAAATGAACGCTATCCGTTATACGGAGAAGCTTACGGATACGGACCCGCTTGAAAACGCGCCGCCGGCTGTCGCGTTCACATCCGTCGCCCTCGGCGGCTTCCGCGGTCTTGTCGCGGACTATCTCTGGCTCCGTTCGTCCAAAATGCAGGACGAAGGCAATTATTTCGAAATGGTCCAGTTGGCTGACTGGCTTGTCAAATTGCAACCGCGCTACACGACCGCGCACGCCTTCCTGGCATGGAACATGGCCTACAACGTCTCCGTGACCTTCACAGGCTTTGAAGACCGCTGGCGTTGGGTTAAAAGAGGTATCGAACTCATTCGTGATGAAGCACTTGAATACAACCCTGGCGATCCGGAGCTCTTCCGCCAGCTCGGTTGGATCTATCAGCACAAGATGGGACAGGACCTTGATGACGCCAACCGTTTCTACAAGACTGAATTCGCAAAGGAAATGATCCGCCTTTTCGGTAGCTACTACGGCAAATGGGATCTTATCGACAAGGCGCCCACCAATGAAGCCAAGCTCCGCGCCGCCATCGGGGACAAAGATTTCAATTCGTTGAAGAAAGCCTGCGCAAAATACTCCTACGCAACGTTCAATGATTTGGAGGACTCTTTCCGCACGCATGCCGTTCTGTATCCGCCAGAATTCAAAAAAGAACTAGAAGAAATCGGCATCGCTGATCAAGTGGAGCTCTGCCTGCGCTCCAGATGGATCATCCGCAAATACCGCCTAGAGCCGCAATGGCTTGTCACCATCAACAAAAAATACGGCAATCTCGACTGGCGCTTGCCAGAAGCCCACGCCATCTACTGGGCGGAACGCGGTAAGGACAAATGGTCCACGGAACGTGACAATGAACGCTATTTCAAGAAGTTGTCCTGCGACCGCATGATCTTCCAGTCGTTGCAGGCCGCCTTCGAAAGCGGACGCCTCGTCTATGTTAAGAATGCCGATCCGGACAATATGTATTCGGATATTAAATTCCTTGAAATGACGCCAAACGTCAGCCTCGTGGATGCTGCAAATGCCTGTTACAACGAAGCTATGGAAGGGTTCAACGAATACACGGTCAAAGGCGCATACGGCAACTTCCTAGAAAACGCCATCGTCACGCTGTTCCTCTTCGGCGAAAAGAAGAAAGCAATGGAATACCTCAAGCTGGGACGTACTTATCCGCACTACGGTGTCGGCGCCAAATCGCGTTTTGCTCCGGATCTGGACGATTTCGTCTTGAAATCGCTGGCGTCGGACATGGAATCCGCCTCTCACAGCGAAGCCCAGAAAGCCGTCCAAAGTTATCTGATCAACGCCTACTACCAGCTCGCCATCGAAAACCAGGAGCAAGCCGAAGGCTATCTGGAAGTCGCACAGAAGCTATATGCGAAATATGCCAAGTTCGTGGAAGGCACGGAAAAACGCCGTGCATTGCCCCCTTGGGATCAGATGCGCAAGACGTCTTTGGACATGGCCAAACGTTCCATCCGTGAACGTATTTCCCCTGAACTTGCGGACAATCTTGAACGTATGCTTCCAAAAACCGGAGAAAAATTCATTCCGGAAGCAGGCGAAATCAAGACGCCGCAAGTCCAATAATCCAATCTCAAGTAATCCTCTGCAGACGAGGTGCCACCGATGCTGCCTTGTGTCACTGTGAAAAAGAACATCCTTTACATTATTCTGGTTATTCTTTCCGTGGCGGCTCTGTCGCTCCATGCTGAACAAAGCTCTATTTTTGAAGACCCTGCCCATCCTTTCGGGCCATATGGGCCGACGAAAACCGTTCCACTCTGGCCATTATACTATTATAAGATATACACGAGCAAGGGAGCTTATAGAAAACACATTCTATGGCCGATCTACACTCGGACCGTCACGCCCGAACAGAAAGTCAACCAGATTCTCAGCTTCCAGAACAAATATCCACGGACCTTCTCTGACCATACCTATGTTCTCTGGCCCTTTGTCGGCTTCCAGTCAAGTCCGAAATTCGGCTACAACAACTGGATATTCCCCATCATGTGGCAGAGCAATGTCAAAGGCTATTCACAGCACAACGTAATCTTTCCGCTCTATTGGTACTACAAGCGTAATGACGGCAAGACGCAAGTTTTGAACATTGCCCTCCTCAACCACAACTACTGGGGGCCTGGCTACCACAACCATTTTCTGCTACCGATCGCATGGACAAAATGGGGCCAGCAGCGAAATTTCAACGGATACTCTCACCTTCTCTTCCCGTTGTTCTATGTTAATCGAGACGAAGAACTTGCTGAAGGCAAATATGGGAAAACCATGCATACTCTCCGTGAACGCGCATTCATTACGCTGTTCTATCGCTGGTATCGTGACAAGATTGCGCCAGAAGGCCTCGCACAAGTCAATGATGTCGGCCTCTTTCCGCTGTCGTTCTATAAAAAAGAAAACTATTTGTATTACGCCAACGGCAATATTATCCGCAACAAGATCTTCTTCCTCTTCCCAGCTTTCGCCTCCATTCGTTTTCATGTCGTCAGACCAGACAATGTTCCTGAAACGTTCGAAGAATTGGATCAAATCTCTGGAACCAAGATACTTCACAGGGAAGCCGACTTCTATTTTCCCCTGTATCTCCGCTCCTATGGATATGAAATTACAGACTCGCCGCATGATCTGAAAAATGTCGAACAGATTCCGTCAGAACACGACTACCGCTGGTATTTCCCTTATTATTCCTTTTATAAGAGGGAGCCAGTCAGAAGCCTTGATCTACAAGAACTCGAAATCGCGGACGACCAGCCCAAAGACATTTTCATGCCGACCCGTATCCAAGGCAATCTCGACGATTATGAAAAACGCACCTCCGGCTTCCCGCTCCTCTATCATAACACGCAGAAGACCTGGAAAGACGGCATGACCAAAAAAATGCTCGTTGACCAGCGTTTCTTCTATCTGTTCCCCTATCTCAGCCGTTATGCGAAGAACAAAAATGCGGAAGGACGGCAAAGTTCCTTCATGATTCTCGCAGGTTGGGGGAACGCGGATCTAAAGATTCCGGACTATCCGGGCTACAGCCAGAAGTATTCTTTCCTCTTCCCATTATATTACCGTAGCCGCCGCCACTCCATCGGCGCCACCCCCTATTCATTGGACGACAAAGAAAACACCCGTCTATGGGTGTTCCCATACTACCATACTTCCAAACGCATTGGGAAATCCATCGGGCGAATGGCTACCCTCTTCCCATTGGCCTACATGTCAGACGAAGAGCACGCCCATCGCAACTGGTGGTTCGCCCTGCTGGCCGGCAATTTCGAAAGGCAGATCCCGCTTCAGTCAAAGTTCGACTCTGAAAAATATCCCGTTACCATCTATGAAGACGAAGACCCGCTGGACTACACGCGAAAAGTCTCCTTCCTCCTCCCATTCTGGTATTCCAAATACAATCTGAACTCCGCTTTCTGGATGCTCTTCCCATTCTATGGAAAATCCCAATCCATGCCAACGGACGATACAACCACCCGTGCAACCACCATTCCACTTGCAATTGCACGCTTCAAAACAAGCGAAAAAGAAGACGGAACCGTTGAAAAACGCGATTTCGCCGCAGCTTACCTATATTACAGATCATCCGATACGACGCCTGGAAACAATGACGCGCCGCAGTCCTCCTATTGGCACGCCATCCCGTTCTATGCCAAGACTGTCAAACCCGGCCATACGCGTGTGACGGCATCCCTTCCACCGCTCTCCTACGACCACAACACCGTCCCTGTTGAGAACGGATACATCAGCGACAGCCGTGCTTTCGCCTCCCCGCATCGTTGGGTTCCTCTCTTCAAAAACCTCCACCAGCAAACCAGTCTGCCAGACAACGATCCAATCTCTCTCATCTCGAATCACTGGCTATTCCCGTTCTACTCCAGCCGGACCAGCATATCCTTCGACAATACGACGGAGCCTGACGACGACAATGCTCCTGAAGCCAACGTTGCTGATATTCCCGCCAACAACGGCAATCAAGACGAAGATGAGCCCAAACAGGGGGACGATAATGACCAAACGGAAAAGCAACCCATAATCAAGAGTTACGCCAGCAAAACAACGGTTGGCGCCGGCTTGATTTACTACAACAATCTGGCAGACGGTATCCAGAAACAGTTCATTCTGTCTGGAATCGCCACCACCAAGAACCATGACCCGCTTATGTTCGGAACAAAATCCGCTTTTCTCGGCTTGTTCGGCAAGGAAAAACGTTCATGGAAAACGAAATTGAGATTTTCGCCATTTTATTCCAAAACGGAAAACGAAGACATGTCGAGCGAAACAAACATCCTTTTCGGCATGTTCGGCTCAAAAGAAACGAAATCATACCATATCAGCAAAATCTTCTTCTATCCGCGAATCACTCCCAAGATGGAACAAAACGACTTGCCGGAAGACGAACAGCTTGATATAGAGAAGAAGGTGAGGCAACAGCATCTGGAATACGCACGCCGATATGCCGAAATGAACTACCCCGAACATGCGGCCGTCGAATTCCTGCTGGCGGATGGTGAATATGACAATGACTTGAAGCTGTTGCGCATGGCGGCCGACCAGTTCGCCCTGCTCGTTCCGGAAAAGCTTGAAAAGCTTCTTAAAAATGTTCCGTCACATTTGCTCGCCAGAACGCCGGCATTCTCCCCGGACACATTCATTACTTATTATCCAGAAGAGGTCTATGCAAAAGCGGCGGATCTCTATCACAAGATTCTCGTCACAATCGAAACAGACGGCTCTGAAGATTCCCAAACGGACAAGCAAGCCAATAGACAAAATTTCAACTCCACGTCGCTCGCCCTCGCGCTTCTCTGCTATAAATACGGAAAATTCAACCAGTGCTTTGAGATTTTGAAACAACGTTATGAAAAAACGGAATCGAAACTCGACGGGTTGGACCTGCTTCATTTCTATGAGGACTATGCCATCAACCATCTGAAACTCAGTCGAACCAAACCGCATCATGAGTTGACAAAAGTACTGCGCGACAAGTTTCCAGGAGATCCCATTCTGGAGTTCTTCCATGCGAAGCAAGAGCTGAGCCCCTTCAAGGATGCTTACCTTGAAGATCTTGGCATCCCGTTACTTCTAGATGTCCTTGAATTGAACGGAGAGAATATCCAACGCGCCCCAGAAGACCGCGGACAGGTGCTCCGGATGCCGCCATGGCCCGAACCGTTCAATGACGTCTCCCCCGAAGGTTTCCCGACCCTCGAACAAATCATGCGCGCTACACACCACGAACTTGCCATGTGCTATCAAAGCAAACTCAAGACGGTCCGTCCGGATGTGTTCGGTATCATAAGGCTTTCCTCCATCTACGCTCCTAACTCCGTGTACGCCAAGCAGATCAGAAAACAGCAAATGTCGATGACCGATGAGGAACGCAGAGTCCAGACGGCCGTGCTCATCAACAATATCATGCTCCATCTCTCACAAGGCACGAAATTTGAGCCCTTCCGCAAAACATTGGAAACTACAGCGCTTTATCCGTGCAGACGGATTCAGAGCATGGTTCTCCAAGCGTTGAAAAAAGACTACGAGATAGACTTGGAATGCAATCATTACGAACCACGCAAAGCGCAATTGGCCGAACTCAACAAGATTCTCTGGCAGACGTCCTTCGACATCTCGTTCCTTCGCAATTGGAACGCGACGTTTGTGAAGGGAGTTCCTTCAGACAAAGGCAAGGGGCCATTGGCGGTCGTGGCTGATCCAAATGGCTTCGTTGATATCGATTATGCCTTCGACGGGATTGACAACTGCACAGTTGAGGCGACAACGCAATTCCACAACTATTTTCCGCAGAAACTTACGCTCCATCTGGGCTTCGACCACACGCTCATAGTCGAACTGAATGGACAGAAAGTCTTCGGCCCAAGCTCACAGCATATTGCGAGACGAGACCAGGAAACCGTCGTGCTCGACATACCGGAAGGCGACATTACCCTGAAATTCATCATCTCGGATGACAAGCTCAACTACGGCTTCTTTGCACGGTTCACGGATGAGAAGGGCATGCCCTTCTTCTTCAACGATTTGCATCAGCTGAACTGCAATGTTTGCGGCGACCAGATCGAAAACTGGACGCAAGCCATCACGCCACAGCTGAAGGCATTGGAGAAAAACGCTCAATAATCATCGCCAAGATTTCTGCGGTTCGCCTTCCGTTCGGAATGACGTGCCTTCTCCTGAAGACGACGCTCGATGCTGGCCTTGGTCGGTTTCGTCTTCACACGGGGACGTGGCGGCGTGGCGGCACGCAGCAACAGCATGATAAGCTTCTCGCGTACATCGAATTTGTTCCGTTGCTGGCGACGATACTTCTGCGAAAACAAATCCAATACGCCATCTTCGTTCACTTGGTTGCCGCACAGGCCGAGCAACCGGATGCGGACATCTTCCGGTAGCGACGGTGAATGGATGACGTCAAAACGCAGATGCACCGCGCTGTCCGTCGTGTTCACATGCTGCCCCCCTGGGCCCGAACTGCGGCAGTATTCATATTCGATTTCACTTTCCGGAATGGAAAGCATGTCTCCGATGCGAAGCATGCCATTTTCCATACGTCTCTCCTTGGTGATGAGATCCTATAAATCCTACTTTCTCCTAACATAGCACATAATCAACATTAAGCCAACGTTATTTTCAAATATACCATGAAAATCACCGATTCAGCCACAACCCATTTGAAAAAACTTCTGGAGCGAATGGGTGGAAGCCCTGTCGGCATCCGCTTCGATGGCTCGGTCGGCTCCTGCCGAAACTCCATCCCGTTGTTAAAACCTGTATTCCAGAAACCAGATGGCTTTCTGGAATACAAGACGGATTTCATCACGTTTTTCATCCCCCCTGAATACGAAACCGTCTTCGAAACCGCCACACTCGACTATGAGACAGGCCTTTTTTCCAAAGGCCTTCATCTGACATGGCCGCACCGCGAAGGCGGCTGCCCGAACTGCAACCAGCATTAATCAACAAGCTATGCTTGTTGATGCTTATGGCCTATGGCTTAACACGTTGTTATTCTGGATATTCTGGATATTCTGGATATTCTGGAAGTTCTGGTGATAAAGCTAATCTACTCTATAACAGCCAATCCAGTAAAATCCAATAAAAAACTTTTTGCCATAACCGTCGCCTTCGGCGGATATTGACCTGCGGCAAAACATTATTAGCTTTGTTGTAAACAGAATTAGTGTTTATTCGTGTCCATTCGCGGTTAAAACCGCTTTTCCAAAATCATCCGAATCGCCTGCGCGAAACCTGCGTCGTCACAACTGCCGACGACATGCGTCGAAGCCGCTTTCGCCATATCCGTGCCATTGGCCAACGAAATACCCAGACCGCAACCAGCCAGCATATCGGCGTCATTATCGCCGTCGCCGATGGCCGCGACATCCGCTAAACTAATGCCCAATTGCTTCGCCGCCATTTCCACGCCGCTTATCTTCGAGACATTCTCTGCCGTCACGACCAGAATTCCTTTCTCCGTATAGGTCGCACTGAACGGAATTCCGCGCTGCTTCGCCTCCGCAATCAACCGTGTGCAAACCGCTTCGATTTCCGCGATACGGTAACCAGTCGTTCCTGTGACTTTCACCGCCCGCGCGCCATGATCCGCCATCATCTTGTCCCATGAATCATAGACGGTGTAATGTTCGTCATGGACTTCGATCTGATGCCGTACATCGTCGTCCGGATTGCAGACATAGTAGTCCTCCGGCGTACAAAGAACTGGTTCAAATCCCGCATTATGAAAGCCTTCCGCCCAATAACGGCAGGCCTCGACGGTATGCACTTTCGCGTCCAGAACCTTTTTCGTCACAGGCGAAAACACAGTCGCGCCATTATCGACGACCTGTGGAGCCGTCATTTTCATCTGTTCGCACCATTCCTGAATGGCGCTCATGCAACGTCCCGTCGCGAAAGCGACTTCAATGCCTGCCGCCTGCGCATCGCGAATCGCATCCAGATTTGCCTGAATCATCTTTCGGTCGCTTCCGATGAACGTGTAATCAATGTCCGTCACGATATAGCGGCAATTTCCGCTGAATTTTGTCAAATGAGCCATGTTTTTCCTTATAACACTCTTTTTTTCAATCTTTTCAAAAAACGTCCCTTTCGTCCCGTAAAACTACTGTATGGCCTTTCCATCCGGATACCAGATGCCCTCACCAACATTTAGAATAAAGGAAGGCATCGGCAGCTTGCTGCGGTCGCCAAGCCGCATATAGCTCTCCTTGAAAGATTCACGGTTGGTCGGCGGATGTCCCATTTCATTTTCGTGTCCCGTGATATAGAACTGCGGCCGTTCAATACCTTCTCCCTTGCAGGACTTTGCGACTTCCAATCCGTTGCGCGGAATGGAAGTCCAGCAAGTGCCGATCAGTACATCGACGCGGCCCAATTCTGCAAAATGATCAAAGACGGTCTTGTCTTGATTATCCCCTGTCTGCAGAATGGTCAGTCCGTCGATTGTCACGGAGAACAAACTACATAATAATTCCACTTGATGGCCAGGTATGACCTTGAATTTGATGTCTTTGTAACCTTCCGCAGGAACCTCCTTGCTTTCCCATACATACGTGAATCGTTTGTCTGAACGGTTCGGTGCTGGAACATTCTTCGTCGGTGGTATTTCGGGAATGAATACAGGCTTGCCATCCTTCAGAATGCGCCATGCGCACCACATCTGCAAATGGTCGCCATGCCAATGGGAGACGAACATGCATTCAATCAGCTTCAACAGCTCCGCCATCGGTTCGTTCAATTCATTGACATGCTGCCCTAAACCATTGGTGCGCACAATGTCCCATGCGATACAATGATGCTCGCTCTTGATGATGTAGCCCATGTTATAGACTTTCCAGATCGCCAGTTTGCCAGCCGGAACCTTCGTGTTTTTAACAGTTTCCGCAAGCTTCTTGAGAGCTCGCTGCTGATAGTACGCAATCAGCGACTGCCATTTTTCATTGACGTCCGGTTCGTCCGCCTTGTTGTTCACATGGATCGGATAGTCAAGAATCATCAGCGCGGCCTTGCGGATGGCTTCGTTTTCAGGGGAGACAGGATGGCGGTCGATGATGTCCAACGCCAGATCCATGGTCGGTCTCATCCACGCGTGAATGTCCTTCTGCATCGTCTCGTCCGCCAGAATCTCCTTCGCGCGCGCTACCGCCACATCCTGTGGGAAGTTCTCCGTAAACGCCTTGATTTGCTTCATGGCATCATCACGCAAATCCGCGGAGGGACGGAGCGGCCAGTTACTGACATGCGCCTCCGCAAATACAAACAACAGGCAGAAAACAAGCAATAATTTCTTCATGATACATCTTCCTTGTTATCGTGCTGACGGGTTGCACAGAGATAGGCTCTGGCGTCCCGTCTGCGTGCAACGGCGGGGACGCCGTCGTTACTTCTTATTCTCAATAATCTCAATCCGATCCAAATAAACAGCATCCACAGGCGACGTATTGTTGTGGAAACGCGGCGGTCCCATCCAGATGTAATCAGTCGAATGCGGCGGCCATTTTTCACTCAGCACATACCACTGGTAGCCCGGCTGGACATTCTTCAGATTTACGCTGAGATTGCCGTAGTACTCCGTCGTCGACGTGTTGTAGACGCCCGCCCAGAAGGCCTCGCCTGTTGCGCCTTCCTTCGGAACGACCTTCACGCGTGCGCGAACCGTATACGTTTTGGACGCGTCCAGAAGATTCATGTCCGGCCGCAGCTGGATGCACCATTCGTAGTGCGAGTTCGACAGCTTATGCGCCGATTTGTCAATGGCTTCCGCATCAATGACCGTCTCGCCCCACGTCGGCTTCTTGTTCAACGGAATCTCGCAGTCCTCATAGACGATGCGGGCGGGAGCGTTCACATCTGCAGGCTTGACGTCAGTCGCAGTGGTTCCCTTGAAATGTCTCAAAACGAAACGGCGTAACACATTCCCCTCCAACGGCAAATCCGCCACAGGTTCGATGTAGTACAGACGCACCCCCTTGGCATGATATTGAATGGCGATGCGTTCACACGTTGCATCCGGCAACCCAATTACCACACCCTGTCCGTCTGCCCCGACAATTGTCAATATCTTCTTGCCTTTCAGTTCCTCACCGCCAATCGCCATGTAGTCGAGCTTCGTCCCTGATTGCAAGGCACATACATTCTCATGACCGCTATCCCCATGACCACTATCCAGCCACCAAGTGAAATACGGACTTGCATTGATTGCCAACGCCAACGACGCGAATGGACGGATCTTCTGGACTTTCTTTGACGTATTTTTGATTCCCGTGACGCAAATCAGATTGTCAATTCCCCAAAAACCGATGGACTGAGTATATTCCAATCCATCTTTCCCAGTGCTCACGATTAGTTGGTCATCGCCTTCTGTCTTGATCTCATATTCCATGGCGGCGACGTCTGAAAATGCACCACCCAAATTGTTAGAGAAGCAGAAGCCGCCTGCTGTTGCATCCAGCAAGTCAACGCCTTCCGCATTACGGAAGAAACCGACCTGCGCGTTTAACTTCGGCGCGATTCCCGCCTTGCATCCGCGACCGTTTATCGTGACGACAGGAGCCGTTTTCGCAAATTTTATCCATTCCTGATACTGCGCATTGCCGCCTTCGCGAATATAAATGTTCCGCTTGACGCCTTTCGGATCCGCTTCGTCATAACGCGCCACCAATTCCTTGCAAATATAGGCAGCCTTCGGCGTTAGCAATGGGCTGACTTCCGTGTCCGACCATTTGTATTCAGGCTTGTCATGCGGCATCCGCTGATACAGCGCGAAGAAAACTGGAATGGAGCTCTTACGGACGTTGTAAAGCCTGACAGGATCGTCCTTTACAGCGGCTTCCGCATCTTGCCACAACTTCAGAGAACGATCAAGGAAGTCATCCGTAATCCAGCCGACGTTCGGCGCGATCCAGATGTTCAAAATCTTGTCATCGCCCGTCACAAGCGACTGCAATTCATCAAAATACTTACGGATGAACGGCGCGCCTTTGCCGTAATAGCCGTTGAAAAAGTCGTCGTACAACGGCGCGACATCTTGATCCGGATTCCATAACAGCTTGGCAAGAATCCATCCTCTAAGTTCCGCGAACTCAGCATGATAGCCCTGATAAGCGCCCTGCTCCATCAAACCGATGACATGGTTGTCGCGGAAGAATTTCACGTTGCCCTGCAGGCAGCCGAAGTTCGGGAACGGACAGAGATAGTTGGCGAAATCCGTCGTGTAGTCCCAGATGAACAGCTTGTCTGTCATAGAGCTCCAGCCTTCGATATCTTTCACGAACTTAATGTTTTGTGGATGTTTCGAAACGTCCAGCGGCTTGGAGAAGTCGCATTCAATCGTGCAAAGACGCGGGACGACGTTGTGGCGCGGCTTGATGTTCACAGGCGGCGTACGCGTGTATTGATACGCCAACGTCTCGACCAACGCGTTCGGAAATTCCTTCTCGACGGCTTCCGCCACTTGGTTCACAAACCAGATCAGCAGGCCGGACTGGCCGCCGTATTTCTCTGCCATCGCGTTGCATTCCTTGCATGTGCAGAAGTTATAGACGTCGTTCTGGCTGACGCTGTACATCGTCGCCGTCGGATCCTTGCGGATGCGATCCAACAGCCGTTCCGTCGTGATTTTCAACACATCCGGATTCGTCAGGCAGCGCTGCACATAGCCGTTGCGGCGGGTGCCGCCGATTTCCGCAAAGTATTCCGGATGAGTATCATAGAATTCCTTGACAGGAATGAATTGATCCATCGTATGGACGAACAGACCGCTTCCGAAACGCACCTTGCCGCCTTCTTTTTCTGAAAGCCGCATCTGGTTGCCGTTGCATTTGTTGCGATAGGCCTGTTCCGTATTGAACATGTCATACCAGAACGGTTCGCGCATGAGAAAAGCGGGAATCTGTTTTTCGTCCAAATCAGACGCCACTTTGAATTCGTCCAGCGTCGGAACGACTTCGCACCAAGACGAATACCAACGGCAACCGCCGAAGCGTTCCAGAATTTCATACACGCCGTACATGCCACCGCGCTTTCCGCCGTAGATGACCAGTCGTTCGCCGACAGTCTTCAAGCAGAATGAATCATCCGGCAGTGCCATTTCAGGGAACTGGCAACCGGGCAATTCCGCCAGATAACGCGGCTTGCCGACAAGAATCGCCTTCTTCGGCAACGCGCCGCCATCGTCCTGTATCGGCAGTTTCACGCCGGTCTGGCGTTCGATGTACATCTGCATCTCATTGCAAGCCAGTTTGATAGATTCAGGGGCGTCCACCGCGTGGACAATCACCGTGTCCGCGGCCGTGCCACGACGGGCCAATACAAGATCAGCCTGAACGGAAGTGGCTGTCAGGCAAAGCAATAGCAAACCAGTCCAATGTCTCATGATGAACCTCTTGAAAGTGGATTGAAAATCTTCCTCCCGTAACATCGCCTTCCTGCAAATTTATATAGGGAAAAGCAGATGTCAACTCTTGTCTTTTGCCAAAATACATTGAATCCACTATATTGTTTGCTGACAAAGGAGGAACCATGCCCATCAACAAGCAAAGACAAACGCGCCTTAACTGCCTGCTGCGGCTCATGCGCGAAAATCGCTATCCGAACCATCCCATCCTTCAGGCGGCCATGAGCCTCATGGATGAGGCTGGAGCCTACGCCATTTCGCAAAAATCCGTCCAGCGGGACGTTGCATACCTAAAAAAAGAATACAATGCGCCAATAGAATACGACGCCGAACAGCGGGGCTACTATCTCTCCGATCCCAATTGGGAATGGGACGAAGGCCCCTATGCGGATAAAATCGAAATGGATGCCGCCATTCTCGGTGCTCATCTTGCGGAAACCATTCTGCCGCAATCGGAAATAACGCAAGACATCCGTCGTAGCACAGACCGATTGTGGAATCGGAATCGCGGTTCGTCGGACGAATTCATGGCCTTGAACGCATTGGTTGCGCAAGCCAGCCGCGGCAATGTCAGGCCGGATGTCTTCCAGACGGTTTTCGAAGCATGGCGAAAACAGCACTGCCTGGACATCGATTACCATCGTCTGAAGGACGGTACCATTCAGATGTTGCGCATTGAGCCGCACGTTCTTACGTTATACGACAACGTTTGGTACCTGAAGGCGCGGCTGCTCCAAGAAGGCGGCCTCGACAAGGTGAATCCGCCCTTCACCGTCATCGCCCTCCATCGCATCCGCAAAATCGACTACCTGCCGAATCGCTTCAAACTCGACCAGAAAGTCATCGCCGAAGTGAATGCAGGGCGGCTTTTCTCCTTTCCTCTGCTGCCAACCGTCAAATTGAAAGTATCAGGCTTCGCCATCCAATATGGCCGCGAATACTTGCCCGTCGGCGCGGCGGAAGAACAGCCCGACGGCTCCGTCATCCTCACGTTGCATGATATTCAGGAGTATCGATTGATGAATTTCATTCTCACAAGCGAAGGAAACGCCGTCATCATCGCTCCAGAGGATTTACGTCAACGCGCCATCGAGAAAGCAGAGGGCTTCCTGAAAGCACAAAAGCTAACCCATTGATTATAAATAAAAAAATGGAGAAACATCATGAAAAACGGTAAATTCGGTTGTGCGGTCTGGGGTTGCGGCTGGGTGGCCAGCGGCCATATCAACGCCTATATGAAACATCCTGCCTGCGAAGTCGTTACGCTCGGCAGCCGACGTCTTGAAAGCGTCCAAGCCAAACAGGCGGAATTCGGTCTGGACTGCCGCGCCACGACGGATTTCAACGACATCCTCAACGACGACCGTATCGACATCGTTTCCATCTGCACGCCGAACTGCCAGCATGCGGAGGAGGCCATTCTCGCCATGAAGGCAGGCAAGCATGTCTTTCTGGAGAAGCCCATCGCCATTTGCGAAGAGGACATCCCACGTCTTGTCGAAACAGCGAAAACATCTCATGTCCATACACTTGTGGCGTTCATCCTGCGGTTCAACCCGCTCGTCCAACTACAACGGCGGCTCGTCGCCGAAGGCGAACTCGGCAAAGTTTTCATGGCGAATACCGACTACTGGTTCGGCCGTGAACGCAAAGGCTGGATGAAGCATGCCGAACAGACGGGCGGCGCTTTCATTCTGGCGGGCTGCCATTCCGTCGATATGGTCCGACACATCATCGGAGCGGACATCACCCGCGTCTCCGCGCAGGCGGCGATGGTTGGAAACTACTATGAATATCCGCCCGTTGAAACAGCGCAAGTCCAATTCTCCAACGGCGCCATCGGCGTCTTCTCCTGCTCGCTTGTCGGCACAACGCCTTACATGGCGAACACCAGCATCTTAGGCGAAAAAGGCACCATCGTCAACGACCGTTTCTACCTGAAGCGTTTCGAAGGCCAGAAGGACTTTTTCACGTTGGACACGGGTGTCAAGAAATCGGGCGACGTCTATGACCATCCCTTCCCAGCGATGATATCGCATTTCGTGGAATGCATCCAGGAGGACAAAGAATCACCGAACAACATCCGCTCCGCCGTCAACGCCCATCTGACCTGCATCGCCATCCGCAAAAGCGCGGAATTCGGCCGTCCGGTACGCATCGACGGCCTCAAGCTAATCGTTGAGTAACGACGGCGTCCTGCCGATGGTAACGACGGCGTCCCGCCGTTGATGGTCCTGCGTACGTCCCGCCGATGGTAACGACGGCGTCCCGCCGTTGATGGTCCTGCGTACGTCCCGCCGATGGTAACGACGGCGTCCCGCCGTTGATGGTCCTGCCTGCGTCCCGCCTGCGGGGTACTCCTAATTTAAGCCCCATGGGGGCGCAGGAAGTGGGTGAAGAGAGCGCCGAAGGAGCGAACGAAACCCACGGGTGACATGGAATTTACATTCAGAACCGCGTAGCGGTGGCAGGACTTCAACCGTGTTTTTCCCCCCACGGGCATGGCGGTGGCGGGAACTAAAGTCAGGAGTATTTGCGTCCCGCCTACGTGTTTGCCCCCAAAAATCAAACGTCCTCCATTTCGAGTTCATATTCACGGAAAAGCTGGAGCGGACTCATCCACCAGAATTTGGTCGCCTCCTTCTCAAGACTGGAATATGTGCGGGAATGGTAGAAATTCACCATGGCGGTAATAGGCATGATTTGCTCATGCTTTGCTATCATCTCAACCGTCATGGCGATTTTCGCAGGAAGAAGCATGCGGAAATTTTGCTGTGTGATTTTCGGGAGCTTCATCGGATTTCCTCCGCCTTGAGAAAACGCAAATAGGCAAGAGCCTTGTCCGTATGGAAAAGATACTGGTCAACTAGTTTGAAAGTCTTCAATTGCCTGATGGTCTGTTCTTCATCATAGAATCCGCCTTCCCATAGAGTCAATGTCGCATATACACGATCATTGGCAACTGGCCCTTTGACAATATCGTATGAATGCTCGAACTGAGGATTGCTACGGTTTTCATGGACAAAATGAAGCCAAGCACGGCTTGCATGCATGAATCGACGCACAAGCAAATCAGGCAATTTCAATAGATTATCAGGCACTTCAAAATGTGAAACAAAGCCTGAAGTCGTCATGGCGAGATTCTGCTGACGGATATGAACCCATCTGACAGCTTGTTCGTATGAAGAAGTCGTGTAGAAACCGACGCCAAAATCTGCGCCACGACCATCTGCACGCGCGATAATGCGCGGCTTATCAACCACAACCATGCTTCCATGATACAGAATCATATCTCCCTTATCCCTCTGTTTTCAAGATATTTTTCAATATCCGCCATCAGCCATTCCTTTCCCATGGCATGCAATGTCTGGTAGCCATTAGACAGATAGTCGATGACACCAGCAGTTTCAAAACATTCGGTCACACGCCGTCCGGAAATGCCATGCTTCTCCGCCATCATTTCGATGCAGAAAACAATAAATTCCGTTATTTTAGTCTCTTTGGTCATATCATCGACAAATCCATACAGTCAGTAGTTCTCACATGGAAGCACTAAATACTATATTAGATTAATGTAAAATGCCAAGATGTTTTCGCAACGAAAAGTATTTTCTGCATGGTATTTCCTTTTAATTGTTATTCCTTTCGGCATCAACGTCGTAGATTGGATGGCGTCCACACATCATCCGCCGTCATGTCCAGCCATTCGATGGTCTCCAGCCAACGCGACAAATCCTTCGGAGTCGGATCGAAATTGTTCGTGCCGAAGGAAAATTTCGCGCCCATCGCTTTCGCCATCTTCAGGAACTTTGGCCGCGGGAACGGCGATCCCGCCTGTATTTCCAACGCGACGCCTTTCTCGACGGCCAGGCCGATAACCGCCTTCATTCGTTCATCCGTCCATAATTCGTCGTAGCCATCCGCCACTTCCTTCGGCAGATATGTCGGATTCGCAAGAATCGAAATCGGCTCGCCAAGAATCCTTAGCGTATGTTGCGTATAGGCTGCCATCCAAGCACTTACATCATCGATTTTTTGATCGAGCCACAGGCGGTTGTCGCGACCGGACGGCAACTTGCCCATGATCATCGTGTCCGCCAGAATGTAATCGAAACAAGCCCGTGTCTCCGAATCGATTTGACGGAACCAATCACGATCGTTCACTTGAATGCCAGTCGGCAGTTGATGGCCGTTGACGGACACGGCTTTCGCCCTGCTAGCAAACGCTTTAAGTTTTTCATTGTCATAGATTTCCCATTCACGACCATGGTTCTCCATGGCGGTGGAACGGATGCCGCAGTCTGCTTCACGTTCCGCCGCCAATTGTGGCGTCATGCCGCCGCGGATGTGGATATGCCAGTCACTCAGCACGACGCCGCGTTTCCGACAGGCCGCAATCAGCATATTGAAAACAGGCGTCCGCGGATAGAGTGGCGAAACGGACTGCTGTTCACCGACAGTATATACCAGCAGACGGACATGTTTGTCAGCAGATGAACCGTATGCCAATTCAATTCTCGCAGGCGTCTGCACATGGCTGGCGACTTCCACGACGGCGCGGCCAGTCACCGCCCCGTCGCCTGTGCGATGTTCCAACGACAGGTCGCATTCGTTTCGATTGAAATCAGCAGTCCATTCATTTCCAGACTCTTCCAGCATAAAACGGATCTTGCCGCCTTTCGGGACTTGCGCCGTCAGTTCATTCGGCATGTCCGCCAATGTGAAAAAATCGCCATTTTTCAAAACAACCGTGTCCGACATGGTCTTCTCTATTTTTGCTTTTCTAGGGAACAAATCATCAAAACAGCCATCCAAAAGCTTGCCGGACTTTTCCAAGCAGCGGCCTTCTGAAAAGCTCTTTCTTTCCTTTATATTAAATTATGCCTAAAAATTTACCCTTCTGAATTGCCTTTTGCAATTTCAGAATATAGTTTTTGCAAAACATTGTTTTACAAGCCGATGATTTAAAAGGAACCACAATGACCCAAAAACTGACGTTCATACTTGCTTTTGCTTGCGTATTGCCGCTTTTCGCGCTCGAATTCACCATTTCCGCCGACCATGAGGACTGCCTCTACAAGCTTGGCGAAAAGGCCGTCTTCACCATCAAAGTCAAGGAAAAGGATGGTTCCGTCCCCACGGAGGGAGTCGTGGACGCCTATCTTGATAACTTTGGCCCGAAAGTCATCACAGGAAAAAAATGGAATCTTGCGGATGGCGACACATTCACGATGGAAGGGACGTTGCCAGAAGCGGGCTTCCTGCGTCTCCGCCTCTCTGCGAAGGACACGCAGACCCGTTCGTGGAGCGTCGGTTTCGAACCGGAGAAAATCGAAAAAGGCAGCCCATCTCCGCAGGATTTTGACGCTTTCTGGGCCAATGCCGTCAAGAAACTTGACGAAACGATTCCAGAAGATATGCAGCAAGTACTTCTGCCAGAACGTTCGCAAGGAGCCTTCAATTTCTGGAGAATCAGTTTCGCGACCGCCAACAACCGTCGCGTTTATGGCTATCTCTCCGTTCCGAAGGATGCCTCGGCGGAAAAGAAATATCCTGTTCGCTTCAGCGTGCCCGCGGCAGGCAACGGCGGTTGGACGAACAACATGGGCGGCGAAGACAAAGCCGTCAAGATGTTCATCTGCGTCTATGACTACGAGCCGATCTTCAATGTCGAAGAACATAAGAAAGCCTACGATGAAATGAACAAACGCCTCCGCGAGAAATATCGCACGAACTATTCCACTGCAGGCATCGCGGTTTCCCGTGAAGAATATTTCTTCTACGCACCGTTGCTCGGCATCAACCGCGCCGTCAACTGGCTCGCGAAGCAGCCTTACGTCGATTTGCGTGATTTCACCTATTCAGGAACGAGCCAAGGCGGTGGCTTCGGCTTCTATCTCACAGGCCTCAACCACCATTTCACCCGCGCCGTCTTCTACGTTCCTGCCATCACGGACACCATGGGGTATCTGAAAGGCCGCCAAAGCGGATGGCCGCGCATCATCGAAAGCCAGCCGTCCGCCGAAGCGAAAGCCTCTGCTGAGAAGAACGCCCCCTATTTCGACGGTGCCAATTTTGCGGCTCGCATCCAATGCCCCGTCCGTGTCGCCGTCGGTTTTTCGGACACAACCTGCGCCCCTTGCGCCGTTTACGCCGCCTACAACAACATCCCTGTGCAGGACAAGAAGATCGTGCACGGCATAGGCATGACGCATTCTTGCTTCGGGCAGTTCTACCGCGATCTAGGCGCATGGGAACGCGAAGGCGTCCGATAATCGCCGCAAACGGCGATTATGCTCATGGCTAAAAGCTAAAAAGCACAAACGGCAACATCAAGTAAAAAACATCGTCTTGTCATCTGACGTCTTTTGCTCGCGTCTCGCATCTGATGTCAAATAGCGTGATACAAGCACCATTACGCAATAGACGCAAGAAGAAGACAAGAGACGATGTGTTTGCATATAGATGCCTTTTGACAAATATTGACTTATTTCCATTCGTTTTTTATATGATGAGAGAGCAAGATGGAATAAAATGGAAAACATCATGAAAATAGTACAAACGACATTCATGGCGGCGATATGCTGCGGACTGCTGGTGTCATGCTCCCTCTTCCACCGTTCCTCCCTTCTGGAAGACGAAATGACGCTCCGCAACCTCACGGAAATGGAACGTCTCCAGAAAGAGGCGAACAAACGCCAGCTACGGGAGGAGATACTGAAAGCGTTTGAAAACATCCGTACGCTTGTTGGCGAACACAAATTCGTCGAAGCGGAAAATTATCTTGATCAGTTACGTCAGTTTACGGAATACAAGACCGAGCTGGATGATTTGCAGGAACTGATCGACTTGGCCCGTAAGCTCACTCTCAGCAAGACGGATCTCGCCATCGACCAGAAGACCATCCTCAACGAATCAATTACGGGCCTCCAACTGCCCAAAAGCTACAACAAGATTCGTGAAATCAACCATGAAGAGAAAAACGAAGAACTGAACTCCCTTGAAAAACTGCTGGATAAGACCATTTCCATGAAGGTGACCGGCATGTCGCTCGCCGAATTCACCATGCAGTTGCGTGATCTGGAAGGCCTTAACATGGCCGATCCCGTAAACGTCATTTTCAATGACGAAGTCCTCAAAGGCGCGACATTCTCCGCCAATTTCAAGGACGTTCCACTCCGCGAAATCTTCGACTACCTTTCACACACATTGGCCGTCAATTTCAACATCCGTGAAAACATCATCTGGATCACCAAGCTTGCGAAACCCGCCGAAGGGCCGCAGCTCATGACCAAAATCATCCCGCTGCGACAGGGTGTCATCCCGAACATCCCGGAAGGTATCGGTGTTGCGGCCGCCGCAAAGGCCGCTTTCGAAAGCACAAAGGAAACCGATACGGATTTGGATACCGCTCTCAAGGCGTTCTTTGAAAAATCCACCACCGGCGGATCCTACAACCTTTTCCCGCAACGCAATGTCCTGCTTGTCCGCGACACGCTTTCGAACATCCGCGAAGTGGAGAAAATCGTCGCGACGTTCAGTAAGCCGCCCAAACAAGTGCTCATCGAGGCGAAATTCCTCACCGTCAGTGAAGCGGATTTGCATGACGTCGGCGTCGAACTGACCCACTACAACGGCGGCAAGACCGGCAAGAACATCCCCGCCAAGAATCAAGAGAACGGCAATCTCAGCGATTTCTTCACGAAGCTCGGTATTCTGACAGCGGATAATGCCGAAGGCCTCGGTGCTCTAACTATCAGCGGTATCCTCGGCAACCGCAGTTTTGACGTGCTCATCAGCGCTTTGGAGAAGAAAGCCTCCACCGTCACCTTGAGTGCACCGCGCATTACGGCCCTCAACAACCGCACGGCCCGTATCCGTAAAGGCGATAAAATGGTTTATTTCGAAGAATATGGCCTTCAGACTGTAGACCGTGGCGACAAGGGGAAAGAGCAGGTACTCGTCCCCTCCGGCAAGCCGACCGCCCTTCCCCTTGGTATCACTTTCGATGTTGTTCCAAGCGTCGGAGAGGACAACCGCACCATCCTCCTCGGCCTCAAGCCGGAAATCGTTAATTTCGTCCAGTGGGAAGATTATGCCGCCACCAAAACCGTCACGGAAAACAAAGTGACCTCCATTGTTGACACGAACATCCTCCTGCCGCGTACACATGAACAGACCATCGCCACCGCCGTCTCCATCAACAGCGGCGAAACCGTCATCCTCGGCGGCATGGTCGAAAACCGTGAAACCAACGAAGTCCATAAGATTCCGTTCTTGGGCGACATTCCGTTCATCGGCCGTCTCTTCACCCACACGTCCAAGACAAACGAGCCGACGAATCTGCTCATTTTCGTGACCGCCACCATCATCGACGAAAACGGAGAATACGTCATTGCCAAACCTTAAGTCCATCAACAGAGGCGCGGCGAAGGGCATCGGCATCGACTTCACGCCAGATTCCGCCCAGACCATCAGTCTGGAGCGGAAAGGTGGTCATTTGCGCATAACGGATATCTCCTCCTTCCCCTATGATCAGGATGCGGATGGAGCCGCCACCGTCTTTCCGACCGCTCTAAAACGCCATATCAAGGCGGAAGGCGTCAGTCTGGCGGGCGTCTCCTTGACGTCGCTCGGATCCAACGAGACAATCCATGATATTCCGAATACATTGCCGGACAGCGCATTGGAGAATTTCGTGCAGGTGCAGGTCCGTTCCATCGGCAGCCTTTCGGAGGATAACCTTATCTACGACTACCAGCTTATGCGCGGTCTGGATCAGGAGAAGCGAAACATCCTCCTGAGTATTGCCCGCGAAGAGTCCGTCACAGGCTGCTGCGACTTTCTCAGCGGTATCAAGCCGCTGAAGAGACAGAAGGTCACCTCCCACGTGCTGGCGGTCGCCTCTGCGTTCTGCGCCTTGCATCCAGATGCCGCCTATCTCACTACGCCGCAGGTAATTCTGAATCTGGAAGAGGATTCGACCGTTATGGCAATCATCTGTAACGGCGGTGTCGTCTGCACAAGTTTGCTTCTCTTCGGCATCCACAACATCCCCCATGCGACAGGCCTGCAGTTGCTCCGCGAAGAATATGAAAACGCCGTCTCCCGCTGGCGGGAGACACTTCCTCCCGAAGTTGCATTGACGCCGTTGCCCAACATTTGGGCCACAGGCGAAAGCGAAAACATCTCGCAGTTCGTAGATATGCTCTGTGCCATCCAGCCGGAAGCCGCCGTCCAGATGTTCGGCATTCCGGGAGACATGATGCCGCAACCGGACACATTGCTCCATACCGACTTAACAGTGCTTTTCGGCCTCGCACTATTCGCCTTGGATGAAACGCCCGTCAAAATCTCCCTCCTGCCTGAACGCCAGAAATGGCTCGAACACAAAAAACATGAATACCCGTACCTCGCGTTGGCCTTCGCACTGCTGGTAATCGGCCTTCTGGCATGGTTCGCCGGCGCATTCTACCATATCAATACGGCATTGAAAATCGCTGATGCTGAACATGATACGTTAAATCGATGCTCCACCCTCATCCCGCAAATGGAAAAAATGCACGAACGGATGGCCTATCAGCAAAAACGGATGCTACCCGTCGCGGAGGTTGGCTATCGCACGCAACGGTATCTGGAAGCCCTGCAACGCTGGCAGGCCGCGCAGGCTGTGGGCGATGAAGCCGAACGGTGCTGGGGTATCTACCTTGCGGATGAATTCTCCTTCGAACGCGCCAACAAAGAGAAACAGGAGGAAGAGGAGCCTCCCACCAGGCCCCAGCCCATTCGGACGCCAAGCACTTACACGGATCTCTTCTCGGAAGAAAACAAGACGCAGGAACAACCTGTCATAACATATTCTCCCAAAACTATCAATGTCAACACATTGAAGATTCTTAACAGCATCTATATCGGCGGCATCGCACCGCTTGGCAAAACACGCTACAAGGTCGTTAAAGACATGCAGACGCAACTGGTCGAATCAGGCGTCTATGTCAACGTCGATGACCATACGGATTTCATCACCAAGAACTTCAGCGACATGTATTTCACGCCATGGCGGACCTTCCTGCAGGCCAATACGGACGCCCTTGGCGGCGAATTCACGACGTTTTTCATGCAACTTCCTTTCAAGGAAGAACTTATCCAATCCAGTCTCCTCACCGCACCATCCACCACAAAACGATACTGATCCATGTTCAAGCCATCCTACAAGGACTGGCCGAAAGGCTACCACAGACTGCTGCACTACACCATCATCCTGATGGCTGTGGCGTTGGCCGCACTGTGGCTCGGTGTCTTTCCCAGATGGCGCAATCTTGAATCGCTCCGTGCTCAAAACGAACAAAAACGCGCAAAACTTGAAAAGAACGGCGTCCTTCTGGATCCGGAAATGCTGAAAAAACACATTGAAGAATGCAACAACACACTCAACGGAAGCCAGACGACGGAAGGTCTCGTGAAAGCCGCGGACGACACGCTCGCCCGCGCCGCCATGACATTCCATAACGAAATCCACAACGTCTATCCAAGCGATGAGCCGCGCGGTCTCAGCCCGGAAGACCAGTTCGTCTATAATTCCACCCGTATCGACTACAAAGACCTTTCAGACCGAATCAAATCCGAATTCAAGGAGAAAAATATCATCATCACGGAAAAGCGCTTCGAAACTGACACAGCTGAACCAGTCTTCCATCTGATGCTGAAGTTATGGGTCATCCGAATCCTCCTCCACAACGCTCTAGACAACTCGCTGGCAGTTGAAGCGGAGGAAAACGGCGAAGCCAAAATCTCCGCAACCCGCACGCTAGCCTACGCCATCGGCAGCGACACCGCCAAACCGTACCTTCTGGAATTTCCGGTCTCCATCCATCTGACTGGAACGATGGAGAATTTCCTGAAATTCATCAAATCATTGCAGGAAAAAGATTTATATCTTCCTCTAAAGCATATACGCGTCTATTCGGAACCTCCGAAGGAATTGCCGCCCGGCGCCAAAATCGACATCTCACAGCTGCATTTCCGTGCGAGTTTCTCCGCATTCTTCCCTGCGCCATCGTCAAACACATTGCTAAACGTCGAAGGAGGGACGAAGGAAAACTGATGCTCGCGTCACTGACCACACTCTTCATTCGCGTTTGGGAAAAAGCGTTGTTTCTAATCGCGCTTCTCGCCTGCTTGACGCTGTGCTCCCTTGCGACGCATTACTTCACGGCCGCTCCGGAGGAACAGGATGAAATCGGCCATCAGCCGGTCGCCGTGTCCATCCTCCCATGGCAGGATCGCTCATTTTTCAGCATTTCTGTTCCAGAAGTGACTACCGCCAATCCATTTGCGCATACGCTGGTTAATCTGACGGCACCACCGGAGCCACCCAAGCCAGAGACAAAGGAGCCACCCAAAAAGGAAGAGCCGCCAAAGCCAGCGGAACAGACAGCAAAGACGGAACCACCCAAACCGGATGCCGCTCAGCCACCTGCGCAGGAAACGCCCCCTCAAAAGCCAGAACCGCCCAAGAAAGAAGAGCCGCCACCGCCGCCCAAAAAGCCGGACATCGTTTTCACGATCGCCTATCGTGGATTCTATATCGATGTGCGCGGCGAATCTCTCGCCATGTTGATCGTCACGGATTCGGCAAAGAAGGAAAAACGACTCGTCTGCAAAAAAGGAACAGTCATCTGTGACAAAGTCACATTCCAAAGCGCAGACGATAAACAGGCGACTTTCACGGATGCCGACGGCAACTCCACGTCCATCAACTGGAACAATAAGCATACTTTTACATTTAAACAAGAATAGCTCTTTTTAATGCTTAATGCTTAATGCTTAATGCTTAATGCTTAATGCTTAATGCTTAATGTCTTTTCACTGGCTTATCTGGATTTACTGGAATTTCTGGATTCTTGTCTCATAGGAAACAGGCTTCTTCCAGACCATCCAGAACTTCCAGAATATCCAGATCGTCCAGACCATCCAAAATTTCCAGAACATCCAGAATATCCAGAATACTTATGAATCACTCTACTTCATATCGTATAGGTGCCGTCCTTTCCACGATGCTGCTCGTCGGCGCATTTCCGTCCGCCATTCTCGCACAACAGGCGAAAGACAATACTGTTGAATCCCAAATCTTTGCCAATGCGCGTCTTGGAGAAGTCATTCTTCAGGAGGATTTCTCCAAAATCGAAAACGGCGGCATGCCGGAAGGCTGGATCAAAAACCATCCGTTCAATTTCCTGTGGGCCGCCGACAAAGCCACAGGCCTAAGCGGTGACGTCGTTTCCGTCCAGAACCACAAGTTCGCCATCCGTTCGGACAAGGGCGCCCATATCATCGCCTTGCCGCCGCTTTGCACGGAGAACTACGTCTTTTCGGCGACCTTCCAATTTGTCGGCAGAGGCGGCTCCTTCGGGCTTGAAACGGACATCGCCGACGATTATGTGAACTGTAATTATGCTACGAATAGCATGATGTATCCGTACGAAGTGAAAGAAGGCGAGTTCGCGCAGTTCGTCCGCAAGCAAGGCAATGGCGATATCGGCAGACAGAACATAGACTGCTCCACTGGCTATTTTGCAGGCCCTTTGCCTGACTTGAACACGGATGTCGTCTTCACGGTCTATCATCTGGAAGGTGTCTCCTATTTCTATTGCAACGGCAAGTTCGTCTCGCAGTTGGCGGACAGGAAACGCGAAACGGACGCTCCGCGCACCCGCATCGGCATGTACAGTTGCGGCGGCAGTTTTCTCGTCTCATCCGTCACTGTCCGTAAACTACTTCCCAAAACGTTGCTGGAGAGAGGGTTGACTACTGCCCTGACGATGGGCAAGCCATATATCGAATGCGACGGCGATGCCTGCACACTGTTGGTACCCGTCACGCTTGACAAGACGGACAAAAATCTCAACGACGGTGTCCTGTCATCCCCGCTTCTTCTCGTACATTTGGGAGACCTATTGGAAGACGCGAAATTGACCGCCCGTTACCACGAAAGCAGCACCATTTCACAAGACGATAAAACCAAAATCGAACTACTGAAGTTCCCAAACCTGCGAGGCGACGATCTTTCCCGCACATATGTCGTCCGCGCATTCCTTTCTTATACGTCTGTAGGATGGCCAGTCCTCTATTCCACGAAGCAATGGCGCATCAATCCCGTCATGATCGCCAACAAAAACTACAACCAATTAAATGATACCCAAAAAAGAAACATGGATACCGTATTCAAAAATGTCAAAGGTTATCAAGGCCCGAATGTCAAGCAACTGACGTTCGCAGTCTTCTCTGATTTCCATTATAAGAAAGGCATGTACGCCTCCCCCGTCGCCGGTATGCAGGCCATCGTCGATCGCGCCGCGCAGGCCAATGTCGCCTTCATGATCCATGGCGGCGACTTCTGCAACGACTACAAAGGCTCTCCCGAACTGATGAACGCCTATCTGAATAACAACCGAAACCTCCCCGCCTACGGTGTTTACGGCAACCATGAACTCGAATCACGCGGCAACGTCATGCCACTCGTCACGCCGCGTTTGACCAATCAGGCCGACAACGTTGTCTGGGCTACGGAAGACGGCAAGATCGGCGATGGTTTCATCGCCCATTACTATTTCGAATCCAACGGCTTCCGCATCATCTGCCTGGACACGAACTATTCATGGAATCCGACGACGAAGGAATGGCAGCACAACACGGAAGCCAGCTACGGCCCGCCCAAAGGCAATTCATCTGGCAACTCGCTGGGCCCCAAGCAGTTGGAATGGCTTGAAAATATCCTCATGGACGCTGCGGACAAAGAAATCCCCTGCCTCGTTTTCAGCCACGTCGGCTATTCCGCCGAATGGAGCTCCGCTCCGGACACAAAGAAAGTCCGCGAGATTTTCAAAAAGGCCAACGCCAGCCGTCTAGGCACCGTCCTCATGGCCATCAATGGGCACCTTCACACGAATCATGTCAAAGTCATCGACAACATCCTCTTCTTCGATGTCAACACAGTCTATAACGGCGACTGGCAGGGCGGACAGAAGGAGCAGCATTACGCCGACGGCATGACGTATGATTTTGTCGATTACGACCAAGATGGCAAGCCGACCGGCTCTCGTAAACGCAATTTGACCGAATTAGGCCAGGCTAAAAACACATGGTTCTTCACGGATCCGCTCAGCGCCATCGTCACGATTGATTCGCTTGGGCACATCGTCATCGACGGCTCCAAAACGACATGGCGCTACAATGTCATTCCCTCCAATGACGGCCACAACGGCTGCGAACCATTCATTACCAGCGGCACTTACGATATCCTCGAATGATACGGGAGGGTTGCGCTCCTGCGCGACCGTTTTTCAGCGACAAACGCGGCAAAATGGACAAGAGGCTTATAACTTCCGTCCCTTTTGCATTCAGCATTTACGTTAAGCTTTCAGCTCCATGAAGCGGTCTTCGCGGTTCCTAAAAAATCACAAAAAATCCACAAAAAACATCAGTGGTCGCTTGCGTCTTTTGTTTCTGATTGCATATTAAATAATATTATGTGTGTTTTTCTTGTCAAGGGGAGGAGAAACGCACGATGAGTCATCTGTAACAACCGGGGAAAGAGCACCCTTACGCTTTCCTGTCTTCTTCTTTATAATCATCGTGAGCACGCTTTATTCGAAAACTACATCCGAGCCGGAATCTTCCAATTCTTCATCCTATTTCTTCCGTCTGCTCATCATCGTCATATGCGTCTGTCTGGCATTGGCGCTGTTCCTATTTGACCAAGACGACATCAATTATTTCGCCGGCGGCATCACAAGCGGCCTCTATCCGCGCAATCCCATGGGCAAATGGGGCGCCTATACCGCATGGTACATGATGCTGACCTTCGGGCTCGCTACACCAATCTCCATCGCGCTCGTCTTCTTCTGCGCCCTCCGGCGGCTCATCTTCAACAAATATCTTGATTCCGTCGGTTTCTTCTACATCGCCTCCATCATCCTTTTCACCGTCGCGTTGTCCATTCTTTTGGCGACCCTGCCAGATCAATTCGCGTCAGCCGCCTCCAAATACAATCTGGCGACCATGCCCGGCGGTGTCGTGGGCCAGCGTCTGGGCAATCCGGACAGCGGATGGTTCCATATCACGCTAAACACCACGGGAACAGCCATTTTCGCGTCGCTCTGCATTTGTGGTGCTCTCTACTATATTTGGAGATATGACTGGCAGAAACTTGTCATCCATGCCATCAATGCACTAAAATCCCGTGAAGGAAAGTCTCAACCGGATGACACAATCGTCCGGCCAAAACCGAAGCCGCAAGAGGAAATCGAACAGCCTAAGTCAACGCCGCAACCGCCCGTGGCACCGCCTCCCCCGCCCAAAACAGAGACGACCATAGCCAAGACAATCATCAAGCCACGTGAGGAAGTGCCGCCACCACCACCATTCAATTCACTGGAGGGCTACCGTCTGCCGCCGATCGATTTGCTCAACATTGTGGAAACCGCTGAAAATTCAGAGGCATCCGAGAAGGAAATCAAACTCAATGAAGAGCTTCTGCAGCAGGAACTAAATTCATTCGGAATTGAGGCACAGGTTGTGGATTCCGTGCCTGGCCCACAAGTCACGCTCATCAAAATCTCCATGAAACCAGGCGTGAAGGTCGACAAGATATCCAGTCTGGAAGGCAATATCATGATGGCCCTCAAGGCGACCTCCCTCCGCATCCTCACGCCAATTCCAGGCGATAATCGCGTCGGCGTCGAAGTGCCGAACAAAGTTCTCAAGCCTGTTTCCGTCCGTTCCCTGCTCGAAGACCCTCTGTGGCGTACTTCCAAATGCGACCTGCCCCTCCTGCTAGGCAAAAACATTGCCGGCAAAACCATCATCATCGACCTCGCAAAGGCTCCCCACCTCTTGATCGCCGGTGCCACCGGCGCGGGTAAGTCCGTCTGCATGAACATCATCATCATGTCAATGCTCTACAAATACAGCCCAGATCAGCTCAAACTGATCATGGTCGATCCCAAACAGGTCGAATTCGCTGCATACCAAAAACTTCCGCATCTGCTCACACCAGTCATCTTCGACACGGAAAAGGTCGCTCTCGCCCTCAAATGGGCCGTCCGCGAAATGGAACGGCGCCTCAAAATCCTCCAGAAGGCAGGCTCACGCGACCTCCTCTCCTTTAACGCACGCCCCATCGAAAAAGGACATCCCGTCCTCCTTGACGACGAAGGACAGCCCATCCCGGACCGCATGCCCTTCATCGTTGTCATTATCGACGAATTGGCCGACATTATGGCGACCGCCAAAGTCGATGTCGAAACATCTTTATCAAGATTGGCTGCCAAAGCCCGTGCCACTGGCATCCATGTCATCATAGCGACACAACGTCCTGATGTCAAGGTCATTACGGGAACAATCAAGAGCAACTTCCCAGTCCGTATCGCCTTCCGCGTCGCCTCCGCAACGGATTCCATGACGATTCTAGGGGGCAAAGGCGCCGAATCCCTCCTCGGCAAAGGCGACATGCTCTATAAGTCCGGCGGCATTGGGCTGGAGCGAATCCAAGGTGCCATGGCGGAGGACGAAGAACGCAATCGCGTCGTCGAATACATCGCGCAACAACTGCCGCAATCCTTTGAGGAGAACATGTTTACGGTCGTCGAAGATGGCGATGGCGGCGATGGTGGCGGCGGACACGGCGGCGATGGCATTGACGGCGGTGACGGAGACGAAAACGATCTCTACGAACGCGCCAAGCATATTGTCCTCACTGAAAAGAAAACCTCCATTAGCTATCTGCAGCGACGTCTCGGCGTCGGCTACAATAAGGCTGCCACCTTGATGGAGGAACTGGAGGACAATGGCATCGTCGGCCCCGATCCGGGCAACAGCGGCAAACGTGAAATTCTCGTGACAAAAGAGGAGCACGGCAATCCGAACGACGCCTTGGACAACGACTTCTGAAAGCCTTCTGTTTTTTAAACAAAATTAACAGTCCGGACTTTCCTTTTCATGTTGTTGTCCTTATATTAACAACCAGATAAAAAGCTCCATGACACAAGGAGATAACATAGGATGTTGAAGACAAGAAAAAAAGCCGAATCCAACACAATGCAGAACCTTCCGCTTGTTTGGGATGACAAGCCGAACGAAGGCCGCAGAGCCATGGTCAATCTCCAGTCTGTCATGTCCTCCAAACCGGAACATGAGGAAACGGCGGAAGATGCCGCCAATGCCCTTATTGGTAGAGAGGAGACGGATAACGCCGCATCATCCCGTCAGACAACCAGATTCGGTGGAAGCTTGCCACCCACTCCGCAAATGACGGCCCCGCAACCTCCGTCGCCGCCTCCGCAGGAAGCTCCTAAGGAGCCGGAGGAAGAACCGGAAGAAGAGCCGGAAATCTTTGAAATAAGCGATGATGAGTCGCTTGGCGATGCGTTGACAAAACTTCGCGGGAGCTTGGGTTGCTCCTTGCAGGATCTTGCCAACAAGACAAAGATTCCAATCCAGAAGATCCGCGCTCTTGAAGAAGGCAACTACGAGCAGATCAGCAACATCAACGTCGGCGCAGACTACGTGAGAAAACTCTGCATTGAATATGTCGTCGCTCCAGATAAATACGTCCAGAAATTTAGGGATGCATATCGTGCCTACGGCAACGACGACGAACCGTCCGTACGCACCGTTTCCGCGACGAGTACGGGCGGATTGCGTGAAATCGAAATTCCGAAGAAGCATTTCGTCTCGATTCCGAGCTTGCTGATCGGCACGTTGATTGTTGTTCTCTGCCTGTTTGTTCTCGGCGGTCTTGCCAAGCTCTACTTCCGCAAAACTGCCGTCAAATCCCCCGCCAGTCTCTCTGAACTGGTTCCTGTCAATCGTGGTGCCTTGACCGTTCTTCCTATTCCAGAAGAACAATAACCGCCCTGCGAGCAGTGCCTATAAACCGATATACACAATAAAAGCCTGACTCCCAATAGGAAGCCAGGCTTTTTGTTTTTCAGATTATGATTCGTTTTTATTCTCCAATCATCCACAACGCCAGCTGGTTGAAGAATTTCTCGTGGTATTCGCCCAGACGGCCCCACATGCTGCAGGCTGCCGGAGCCCCCCACGTAATCGGTGCGCCGAAATACGCCACTTTTCCTTTGCCGTATTTTCCAATGACCAACGCGGGATATTCCGTTCCCGCATCCGCAAGACCACGCCCCGCCACGAAATTCGCCACAACCGTCGCATCCGCCTTCGGAATGACACGCTGGACGGCGCCAATTCCTTGGCAGCTTTCCGGATAAAGCGGCAGTCCTTTCAAGACGGCATGTTCACGGTCGCCAGCCAAATGATAACGGAACTCGTTGATTCGCATGAATTCACGCGTTCCGTCACGCGGCGAGAACGCATGCGTGCTCAACTCGCCCGTCACATTCTCGATCGGCAGCAAATCGGACATTTCGAACTGGCGGAAATCAATCATTCCGTTGACGACGACCGCGCCACCGTCCTTCGCAAACGCCTCCAGTTTCCGCAACAACGGCATCGTGATTTTCCGCGACGCCACGACGGCAAGCTTCATATCCTTCCATGCAGCCTGTGCACCGTCGCCCTGCGCCGTGTCCAACGTCACTTTGAAACCTGCATCTTCCAGATACGCCTTCCAGAAAGCCATCATGAAGTTCGGATTACAGGAGCCGTCATCGTTGCGGTTCACGTCGCCGAACACCGTCACAGCGGCACCACCAGCACCGCCGGCTCTCCCTTTCCATGCCGAACGTGGCTCCGTATCAAGACGATACGTCGCATCGACAGCCACCAGTTCTGCACCATCTTCCTTCGCTTCCTTCACCTTCAGACGAATCGTGATGAACGGCTCGTGGGACATGCCACGCGGAATCTTCACGGTCGCCGTCCACGGCTTCGTCGGCGATGCGCCATCCGCATCGGCTTCATATTCCACCTTCGATTTGGCGCCAAGATGTTCCAACTGACCTTCCAGACGAAGCTCGCCATCCAGCTTGCTCATCGGCAGGAACTGAATCTGCAACGCCTTGGCGTCACCATCTTTAACGACCTTCCAATCCAGCAGACCGCCTTTGCCAAAATTTTTCATGCCCGTCAAACCATTGCCTGTCATGCGATAAGTCGTCCAATCCGCGAAACCACCGGCCTTTACATCCAACGCAAGGAACGGTTCGAACGAATACGTCAAATCATGCGTCCAGATTCGGAAGAAAGCAAGCGGGCGGTTGACGCCGCTCAGGCAGACATCGCCGTTCGCGAGGTTGCCGCAGGCATGCCAACTGCCGCCGACCTCCTCCTGACTGATCGGCCCCCAGTAGTAGCCTGGCGAGAAGGCCCTCGCAAAGCCTTTCTCCGTGTCACGCAACGTGTTCGGAAAGGCCGAACCAACGACCTGCGGCGGACGCAGCGGTACGATGCTCCAACTATAGCGATCATAATGGCCATCCTTTCCATGCCCCCAGAAGCCATGCGTGAACCACGTCGTCTGGAAGTCCTTTTCGCCCGTGTTCCGCAAAATACGATACGTCCGCAAGGCGGAATCGCCCGCCAGCAGCGTCATTTCTTTCTGATATTCACAGCCATAACCGTATTCCGTCGTGATCTTGTTCGTAAATGTCAGACGCCATCCGGCGGCGTTTTCGACGGATTCGCCTTGTTTGACGGCCTTCCATTCGCCGTTCAGCAGGCAGAATTCCTCCATCGTCCACGGCGTATGCTTCACGTCGCGAAGAGTCCAGCGGAAGCAACGGCCTGTTCCGACGGCTGTGCCGATGCCCGGAATCATCGTCGCATACACGCCAGGCTCAAGTTCCTTCATAAGAATCGCCTCTTCAAATTCTTCTGGAATTCCATGCCACACTTCGCCGCCATCCAGACGATTGATGAACCAGTCGCGATTCGTCGGCTTGAACGTGATATTATAGACCCAACCGCCCCAATTGAAGCGATTACCATATTTATAAGGCACTTTGCGGCCGTCCGCCAGTTTCGTCGCTTCGGGAATCGGATCCGCCGCCACGCCAGTCATAACGGAGACTTTCAGAAATTCATTCTCCATGACGACTTCCGGAACGCCGTCGCCATCCAAATCACGATATTGCCGCGTGACGCCTTGACCATGCACAAATCCACACGCCGCAACGCATAACGCCGCCAGACATAATTGCATCCGCATTCTTTTCGCTCCTTGTTATTACTTTTGAAAAAATATATTTTCAATGACAATGACCGCCACACTTGTGGTCATGGCAATTATGGCCTTCGCCCTCATGGTCATGATGATGGCACATAAAATCCAAATTCACAGGCAGTTTGCCGGCAAGCCAGTTTTCCACCACTGTGCGAACTGATCCGGACATGCCGCCGACAACCAATATGCCCGCCTCCTTCAAGGCATTGATAGCGCCACCACCGATGCCGCCGCAAATCAAGACGGACACTTTCTCATCCGCCAGAAGCCCCGCCAAAGCGCCATGCCCGCTGTCGCCACAGGATTTCACGCTTTCCGTGAGAATCTTGCCGTCTTCCACTTCAAAAATAGCGAATTCAGGCGTATGCCCGAAATGCTGAAACACCGACCCATTTTCACACGTTACTGCTACTTTCATATCAACTGCCTTTTTTATCTAGACTACAAATTCACACACCAACTGCCTAAGCAATTCATCGACCGTCCTGCCGCTTTTCAGCAAAGACGCATAGGCCTGCGCCGTAAATCCTTCATCGACGGAATGTTGGATAAATTCCAGCAATCCGTCGAAATAGCCATTCAGATTCAATACGCCGATGGGCTTCGGCGAACCGCCGTTGATCATCGCGATTTTCGAACGTTCCAACGCGTCGAACAGTTCGTCCCATGTGCCGAAACTTCCTGGCAGCGCGATGATCGCGTCGCCACGTTCGCGCATCAGATTCTTCCGATCCGCAAGATCATGGACGACAACTGTTTCCGTCAAGCCAGGATAAAGAAATTCAGCAGGAAGACTGTCCGTGAAAATGCCGACGGCCTTGCCGCCGTTGTGGAGGATTTCATCCGCCAGAATCTCCATCGTGCCTTCCTTCGAGCCGCCGAACACAAGCGTCAGCCCATGCTTGGCCATTTTCTGCCCAAGTTCCCTGACGGCATCGACATAGACTGGATTTTTCGGCATCGTCGCACCGAGATAAACGGTTATTGAATGGATATCTGCCATATTGACTCCCTTGATACACTACATTTTTTTCAATATAAGCCCTAAACGGACTTTCTCCACAATTATACGGTCTGTTTTTTTGTCTCATCGGAAATATAGTATATATTATGGCTTTATAGTCCGTCAATCATGACGAATGAAAATCTTCTCACCCACCATGGGAGAAACATAAGTATGGAAATCAACAAAACACAAGAAGGCTCCAAACTCAACATTTCGTTGGTCGGCCGTCTGGACACCGTGACATCCCCCCAGCTACAGGAAGTTCTGGACAGCTCATTGGACGGCGTCACCGAACTTGCCTTCGATTTTGCTAAATTGGACTACATCTCCTCCGCAGGACTACGCGTCCTCCTCGCCACCAACAAGAAAATGGTCAAAGCCGGCAAGATGATCATCCGCAACGTCAATGACGTTGTACAGGAAGTCTTTGACATGACGGGATTTGCGGATATCCTCAACATCGAGTGATTTATCGCCGGAGGATTGTTTCCGAAATATGAGCACCTCCTTCGCCCATAGACTCGTCA
Source organism: Victivallales bacterium (assembly GCA_017554445.1). Taxonomy (GTDB): domain Bacteria; phylum Verrucomicrobiota; class Lentisphaeria; order Oligosphaerales; family Oligosphaeraceae; genus UBA1407. Next base: position 11,777 of record JAFZIJ010000196.1, on the reverse strand, counting down.
TCGGCCTGTGCGTCCTCTATCTGGTCGCCATCGCCATCATCTGGCGGGTGGGCAGCAAATACGCCGCCCATCAGACGGAGGAGCTCCTGCAGTCCGCCCAACAAGATCTCATCGTCACACTCAATGACTATCTCGACCATCTTCTGGTGGCCAACGCCTTGAAAATCATAGATCAATGCGGTTCCTACGAAGTCGCCGCGCGGGCGGATCTGGCCGAATACTGCAAGACATACGGTTTCGATGAAATCAACGTCGTCGATATCAAAGGCATCGAAATCGCATCGACCGTTCCGATCATCGTCGGAAAAGACATGCACCGCCATCCGTTGACAGCGGAATTTCTCAAGTTGCTGGATGGCGTGACGTTAGTACACACGCAAAAGCTCCGCCCATCCGTATCCGAACCGAACAAACGCTTCAAATACTGCGGCGTCGCCTTCAAACGCGGCCGAGGGTTCATTCAGGTCGGCTATGAAGAAGAGCATTTCAAACAAGGCTTTCCCATCATCTTCCGCACATTGACGCAGAGTTGGCGAATCGGCCATAAAGGATACTACGTCTTCGCCAACGCTGAAACGAACGTCATCGTCTCCGAACCGAAAAATCGTGTCGGCCTCACGCTTTCCGATCTCGGCTTCGATATCAAATCGATTCCAGACGATGAAAACACCACCTTCCGGCAAGTTCTTTCCGACAATACCCGTTGCCTCTGCCGTTCCACCATCTTCGCGGGGCACCGTCTCATATCCGTCATCCCGCAGAACGAATACCAACGGAATCTCACACTCTTTGTCGCCCTTTTCGCCGTCATTCTGTTTCTTTTCCTGGCGTTTCTCACCAGCATGCTTCTTGGCGCGGCGAAATCCAATGAACAACTGAAGGCGTTCATCAAAGAGAAGCAGGATCGCATGCACAAGGAGATGCAGGTCGCCAAAACCATCCAGGCCTCCGCCCTGCCATGTGTCTTCCCCCCATATCCTAACATCTTGGAATTCGACATCTTCGCTCAGATGAAAGCCGCCAAGCAGATTGGCGGCGACTTCTATGACTTTTTCTTTCTCGACAACGACCATATCGCGTTTCTCATTGCAGATGTCTCCGGAAAAGGCATTCCCGCCGCCATGTTCATGATGACCGCCAAAACCACCATCCGCTCCATCGCATCTTCCAGCAACGCTCCGGCGGACATTCTCGCGAAAGCCAATGCCAGACTTGCGGAAAACAATGATGCAGACATGTTTGTGACGGTGTGGCTAGGCATTCTCGACCCCAAGACAGGCATTCTAACCTACTCCAACGCCGGCCATAACTTCCCTATTCTCAAACGAGCAAACAAATCCATCGAATGGATTCGCTCCAAACCGTCTCTCGTCCTCGCCGCCATGCCGGAAGCCAAATACAAATCTTTCGAAATCACCTTGCGGCCAGGCGACACGCTTTTCCTCTATACAGACGGCATCACGGAAGCCGTCAATCCATCTATGGAACTATTTGGTGACAAACGACTTGAAGACGCTGTTACCAAAGCCTCCAGCCATATCTGCACGGATGTCGAAGCCGATGTCATGAAATTCGCCAACGGTGCAGAACAAGCAGACGACATGACGATGCTCTCCCTGAAATACCGTGGTGCGCCGATCACACGGGAAAAAACCGTTCCGGTCAGCCTTGTCACCATGCCCGATGTCAGCGGTTTTCTTGGCGAAGTTCTCCATGCCGCCGATTGTCCGCAGAAATTCATCTCCGAACTGCAAATCGCCAATGACGAAATCCTCTCTAACATCGTCAAATTCTCTGGAGCCAAGGAAGTTACGCTCCGAATCGAACATGTGCCCATCGTCAATATCTGGCGGCTTTCCTACATCGACGACGGCGCGGCATGGAATCCGATGACGGTCGCGGAGCCGGACACCACGATTCCCGTGGCGGACCGCCCCACCCGCGGCCTCGGCGTCCTTTTGTACAAAAAGCTCGCGGATCAAGTCCGATATGTCCGAGAAAACGATCAGAACGTCATTCAGCTCCGCAAGACCCTCCGCGAGTATTAGTGGCTAGTGGCTAGTGAGTAGTGGCTAGCGGTTAGTGTTTAGTGGTTTGTGGCTAGTGGCTAGTGGTTGGTGATTAATGGTTGGTGGCTAATGGTTGGTGGCTAAAAACAAAAGGGGCCGTCGCTTTTCAGCGACGGCCCCTAACTTTTTGCATTAAGCATTAAGCATTAAGCATTTGCTTTCGAGAACTTCTTGATGAGGAAGAGGACGACCAGCATCATGATGACGGAGATCGGGAAGACCACGAACCAATTCTGAACCAAACCGGCCAGCATGAAGCTGACAAATGACACGACCGCAACCGTGATCGCATACGGCAACTGAGTCTGGACATGGTTGATGTGTTCGCAGCGAGCGCCTGCGGAGGACATGATCGTCGTATCGGAAATCGGCGAGCAATGGTCGCCGCAGACAGCGCCGGCCAGGCAGGCGGACATGCCGATGAACAGCAGCGAGCTGTCGGCGGGGAAGATGTGGACGACGATCGGGATCAAAATACCGAACGTGCCCCAAGACGTACCAGTGGCGAACGCCAACACGCAAGCCACGAAGAAGATCGCGGCGGGCAGGAAGTTGGCCAGCTTGCCGGCGGAGGCTTCCATGATCTGGGCGATGTATTCCTTCGCTTCCAGCAGTCCCGTCATGTTCTTCAGAGCCGTTGCAAACGTCAGAATTAAAATAGCGGGAACCATGGCGTTGAAGCCCTCTGGAATGGCTTTCATGGCGTCGCGGAGCGGAATGACCTTACGGAGCGCAAGATAGATGATGGTGAGGATCAGGACGAGCATGCCGCCCCACGGCAGACCAACCGTCGCATCCGTGTCGCTGAACGCGGCGATGAAGCCCTTACCGTCTTCACCGATGCCACCGACATAGACCAACGCAGCGATGCAGATGATGATGAGCATGATGATCGGAACGATCATGTCGCGGACTTTGCCCTGCGCGTTCTGAAGCGGGCGGACGCCGTTATCGACTTCGCCGCCGCTCGTGAACAAATCGCCGTTCTCCATCGCGTTCTTTTCATGTTTAGCCATCGGGCCGAAATCGACCTTCATCAGCGTGATGCCGATGATGAACACAAACGTCAGCAGGGAGTAGAAGTTGTAGGGGATGGCGCGGCAGAACAGCTCAAGTCCGCTGTACTGAGTGCCTTCCGCATATTCGGAAACAGCCGCCGCCCAAGAGGAGATCGGGGCGATCATGCAGATCGGGGCCGCCGTGGCGTCGATCAAATAGGCCAGTTTGGCGCGGGAGATCTTGTGGCTGTCCGTCACAGGAAGCATGACGCTGCCGACCGTTAGGCAGTTGAAATAGTCGTCGATGAAAATCAAAACGCCGAGCACGAATGTCGCCAAACATGCACCGACGCGGGATTTGACATGCGTCTTCGCCCATTCGCCGAAGGCGTTGGCGGCACCAGTCTTGTTGATGAGAGCGACGAGCACGCCGAGGATGACCAAGAAGATGAACACGCCGGCGCTGTCTTTCACAGCGGCGATCAGACCGTCGTTGATGATATGATCAACGGTTTTCAGGAAATTGAACTGCCCGGCGAACAGACCGCCGCACAGAATACCAATGAACAGTGACGAATAAACTTCTTTGGTGATCAACGCCAGAATAATGGCGATGACAGGCGGAATCAACGCCCAGAACGTTCCCGCCATGCAGGACTTCTCCGCCGCGGCCTCTTCCGTGGCTTCCGCGGCAGCCTCCGCCGCCGGTGCGACGGCCGCCGCCGCTTCCTTCACTGCCTCAACCGCTTTTTCACCAACAGCGGCCGCATCCTGTCCGAACAATGCCGGAGCGAACATGAGGCCCAGCATCAGCAGGACCATCAACGACGAAACCGAAAATCGACTCTTCATCTGCACTTTCCTTGTTTTGTTTTTGTAATAGGTTGATTATGACTAAGAAACAACTCTTTAAAAACACGAATTCCGCCAGTCCAACCCACCTCTCAAAAACATATAAAAACTTAAAATATACTGTATGCCAAAGAAATATCAATAAATCCATTCAGATTCATACCACTCTTTTTCAAGGCGATTAATTGAAACATGACATGTTCGCATTTATCTTAATAATAAGTGTCAAAACACGTCAAAAAATCCTCCAAGCATGTTCGGTAATTTTCACAATACATTGAAAAAACGCTTCATAGGGAACCATGAGTTCTACCATGAGGTCGCGGTCATCGTCATTCCGATGATCATCCAGAACACGGTGACGAACATCGTGAGCATGCTGGACAATTTGATGGTCGGCGCCATCGGCACGATTCCGATGGCGGCCGTATCCATCATCAACTATATGCTTTTCGTCTTCAATCTCTGCGTCTTCGGCGGACTTTCCGGCCCGGGCATTTTCGCCACGCAGTATGCGGGAGCGCATGACGATGACGGTCTTCGCCACTGCTTCCGTTTCAAACTGATCATCATGATGCTGATGACGGCGATCGCCACCGCCATTTGCATCATCTTGGAAAAACCGCTCATCAATTGTTTTCTGAAAGGAGAAGGCTCGCCGGAAGACATCGCGAAGACATTCGAAATATCATGCCAATACCTGCAAATCATGCTGTTCGGACTTTTGCCGTTCGCCTTCGCCATGATGTATTCCAGCGCTCTCCGCGAGCTTGGCGAGACACGCGTTCCCATGATCGCAAGCATCACCGCCATTCTCGTGAATCTTGTTTTCAACTATCTGCTGATTTTCGGCAAATTCGGATTTCCACGCATGGAAGCTGCGGGCGCGGCCATCGCGACCGTCCTCTCACGCGTCGTGGAAATGGCCATCATCGTCATCTACACGCATGTGAAACACGCCAAATACCGTTTCATCGAAGGCGTATATCGCTCCCTCTACATCCCCCAAAAGCTATTCCTGGACATTTGTGTGCGCGGTACACCGTTGCTGTTCAATGAGATGTGCTGGTCTTTCGGCATGACGTTTCTCGTTCAGTGCTATTCGCTGCGCGGCATCCATGTCATCGCCGCCTGTAACATCGCCGTGACATTCGCGAACATCTTCAACTGCGCATTCTTCTCCATGGGTGTCGCGACAGGCGTCGTCATCGGACACGAACTGGGCTCCAACAAATTGGACACGGTCAAGGAGACTGCCTGGAAACTGATTGCGCTGTCAGTCGCCACCAGCATTGTCATATCCATTCCGATTTGCGTCTTAGCTCCTTACATTCCAAAACTTTACAAGACGGAGGAGACCGTCAGGCTATTGGCCACGCGCATGATGTGGATCAATGCCGTCCTCAGCCCGCTGCTCGCCATCATGCATTCCAGCTATTTCACTGTCCGCGCAGGCGGCAAAAGCTTCCTGACGTTCATGATGGACAGCGGCTATACATGGCTGGTCGTCGTTCCCATCACATGGTGCATCGGCAATCTGACCAGCCTGCCGATCCTTCCGTTCTATTTCATCTCCCGCGCGGCGGATTTCAGCAAATTTCTAGTCTCGATAATTCTCGTCAAATCCGGCATTTGGATACGAAACATCGTCAGCGAGAAATAAAACCGTTTCACGGAGCTAAAAGCCTAAAGCTTAAAGCTTAAAGCAAATACAAGAATCATGATACTGGCTTGGCTGGATTTTCTGGATTAACTGGATCTGTTGAATTTATCCTATCTTCCAAATATCCAGAATCTCATGCCATTGACTATAAACGTCGCAAAGTAGCATTCGTACTACTATCGTTCATTTTCTTGTTTTGTGACAAAGATTTTATCACACGTTTTTCTGTCGCGCGAAGCGCTTTCACAACCGCCGAGCCGCCGGAGACGTTTGCATCATTCGCAAGCAACGCCTTGTTTCTCCTTTGATTTCTTAAGATATCGTCGGCCCGGCGGCGAGGCTTTTTGTTTGTTCAGTGTCTTCTGTGGACTGAATTTTCGTGATTTTCGTGCCTTTCGTGGTTCATGAATTATAATAGGTAAGGTGCTACAATTTCCGACATCACCTCATAGGCGGCGAACGTGACATGCGTGCCGTCAGGCTTCGCGTATTCCGCCGCCAACTGGCCTGTTTCGTCCTTCAACGCGGAATGGTAGTCCATGAAACCGCAACCGTTCGCGTCCGCCCATTTATGGAGCATCCCGTTCAGTTCCACAATCTTGCCTTGATATTGGAAACGGTCCCATTTGTCCGGACTGCGCAACGGCAGAACGCTGGACAAAAAAACATTGATATCGCGTTTCTGCATCATCTGAGCAAGCACGGAAATTTGAGCCAGCAACCGTTCATTCGGAGCATTGATGCCGTTGATGCCGATCAACATGAAGACGCGTTTCGGCGTATAGGGGAAGACATCCTCCTCCATCCGAAGATAAAGGCCCGACGTGTTGTCGCCGCCAATGCCTCTGTTCAAGAGACTAACGTTTGGAAAGAACTCCTTCAGCGGCCAGCCGTATGTGATGGAATCGCCATAGAAAATGTTCTGCACATGGCCAACTTTCGACTTGATGCGACGATAGTCATGCAACAACGCCTGGCATGGCTCATAGCTGTCGTAGAACGTCTGAATCGCATCGCAGCTTTCTTTCGTGAATAAATCTGTGTATTCCATGGTCTTAAGAACAGTTTTCTTCTAGATGTCTAGTAGCCTATCCTTCTAGAAATGAAACGGTATTACATGTTGCGGTTTTTATATTGAGTACCAAAAATGTACAAGCATAGCGCGCAGAGACCGCTGATCAACGGCCCATAGACCACGCCGGCCAGCCCGAACGTCTGCAAACCGCCCAGCAGCGAGCAGAAAAGCACGATGTAGGACATGCCTGTACGACCGCCGCAGATGAACGCGGGCCGCATGAAATTATCAACGTTCGCCACGATGCCGCCGCAGCCGAACACAACGAACAACGCCTGCCACGGTTGCCCGATCAACAGGAAATAGATGGTGATGGGAATCCAAACCAACGATGTCCCGATGAACGGAATCAACGAACACATGCCCAGCAGGCTGCCCCACAACAACGCGGGAATCTTCACAATCCGGAAGATGACCATCGCAACGAGACTCTGCACAAGTGCCGTACCCAGAATGCCGAACAACACTGCGCGGGACACTTCGCTGATACGGTCCAGAATCTGCTCCTGCACTTTGTCGCTGAACGGACTGATGTCGCGGACATATTTCACAAACGATTCACCGTCGCGAAAGCCGAAGAACATGACAAGAAGCATGATGAAAAAGTTCACGACCATCATCCAGACTTGCTTGGCCACGCCCATCAACGCACGGATGATGGAACTCAAGCAGTTCTGCAGAATCACCGCAACCTTTCCCGCAAGCTCCTGAAGTTCCGTTTCTTGAACACGTTCCGTCTTTTCCGGCGGCTCCTGGATGCTGGTACCCCCCTTGACTTGCGGCTTTTGTTCGGTAACCACATCCGTTTCAGCCGTCTGCGATGGCTTGTCGCCGTCAGTCTCATCAAGATTCTTTTCGTCCTGCTTGTTTTCAGGTACGCCGAAATCAAGCGCCTTGTTCAAGGCGTTCAACTGCCCCCAACGGCGCGAAATCTGGTATTTGCTGTCCAATTCCTCCAGATGTTTCGATAGCGTCGAACGACCATCTGGGCCTTTTGCAAGCCATGTCTTCGCGTCGGCCAACGCCTTCTGGCCTTGGTTGACCAATGTGAACATGAAGAACGTCAATGGGATGAGAACGCAGAAGAAGACCAACGTGACAGAGCACAAGGCGGCCGCCCGCTTTTCGCCGTTCGTGTATTCGCCTACTGGCTCGGAAGCATTTTTATCATCCTTTCTCAGTGAGTATTTAGGAAGACGTTTGTTCAAACGCTTGATTCCCTTGAGGATGCGACGATGGACCGGCATCAGCATGGTCGCGCCGATGATGCCCAGAATCAACGCATGCAGGAATCCCTTCACCAGAAAAAGGACGCCGAACAAAAGCAGGATAGTCAGCGCACCGAATGCATATGGCGCGATGTTTTTCGCTTTTAGCTGTTGTGATTCGTCCATATCCGTATCTTCCTCTCCGATAACTATTTTCCTTCCTTGGCGAGCTTCAGGGCCTTTCCGTATGAATCACGGAAGAAAATCGCCCAATCACGCGTCGTCACTGTCTGTGACTCCGCCACCCATAGCTTCTTCGCCGTATCGCCGCCGTCCGAATGTTCGAATGGCAGACGGCAGAATTCGGCGTACGCTTGCGGCACGGCCTCAGGTCCGCCTGCGTCGATGATCGCCTTCCAACAGGCTTGCAATTCGTCACGGCAATCCAACACCATGACGCGAATCAACGTGCGGATCAAATCGAAATACGGCCCCGTCCAGGCGCCTTTGTAAGTAAATGAACCAGAAAGACCAAAGGGATCCGCATCCGGTGCGCTCATGAGTTTGCGGCATTCATCGGAATACATGTCCCGACGCACAGGCAGCCGATGGAGCGTGTATTTGATCGGACCGCCTTCCGTGCCCGCCCGCTGGTTCCACAGCCGCTGGCCTTCCGCCGTCAACAGATAGCGGATAAACAACCGTGCACGCTCTGGATTCGGCGCACCGCGGAACATGCCGATTGGATCGACTGACACGGTCGATCCGGCGTCCGGCGTGTAATACGTCATCGTCTTGCGGCCGACGTGCGACTCCTCCCATTCCGCCTGTGAACGGCCATAGAAGTCGATGCACATGCCGGCGGCCACCTGCCCGCTCGCTGTGTCAACAGGAACTTTACTGGCGGACATCGTCAAATACAACGCATTGCCGCCCACTTCTTTAACAAGAGCCAACGCTTCCTGCCACGACTGGTTGACAGCGTCCTTCTCCGTCATTTTTCCAGCCGCCACATCCGCCGCCAGACATCCATACGTGTCCTGCATCTGCCGTTGGATGATCATTTCGAAGCACTTATTGATGGAACCGCTCTTCGACGGATCGGCCAGACCGATCTGCTTGTAGAGCCGCGGATCCGCCAAATCGCGCCATGTGCGCAACGGATAGCCTGTCGAAACGTCATAGCCAAGCTTCGCCAAACGGTCAAGATTCACGCAAATACCGAACGATGAGAAACATAGACCATAGTACATGTCGCCTTTGTCATACCATGTCTCGCCGCCCTGCCCTTGTACGAGATTCGGCTTTTCACCGCTGAACAGTTCATCGTAGAGCGCAGGATGGGCGCCGGCTGGCGTTTTCGGATACGTCCGTTCGCGTGCTTCATCCGTCAACAGCTTGTACAGTTCGCCATCCGGATCTCCTTTGTAGAAAACGCTTTCTGGATCGGACGCACCGATTTTCGTCAGCGTTCCGGCCTGAGCCTGCTTGTTCAAATCATATTGGCCGCCACCGAAGAATAAATCAATTCCGATACTGAGATCGGACTTCAGGAAGGCTTCGCGGGCCGCATAGTCCGGATCGTCCGGTTTGATCTTGCGATTCATAAAGGCCATGGCGACTTTGTCGCTCCATGGTTGCTTCAGCGTTTTCACCCAATAGTCGCGGAAGACGGCTTCATACGCGCTGGAGACATAGCGGGCGATCTCGCTCGTGCCGCCCGTGGCGCGCCAGTCAATACTGACCTTTCGCCCCGTAAGTTTCTCGTAATAAGCACGGAAGCCCTGTTCGAACTCATAGCGGATCGCCTCATTGTGCGGCGAGACGATGACCAACTGGTCCGCCGACAAGTCGATCTTCTCGCTGCTTTTACGGAAAATCAGCGGAAGGGCGATGATCACAATCAATGGAAGCGATGACAGCAACAGGCGTTTCAACATGGTTTCCTATCCTTGAAGAATGTTAGAACATGATGATTTCATAGAGGGACAAGACTTTGGCCACCAACAGGTTAAGGAAGCGGCTCAGCGTGCTTCCCCACAGCAGGATGATCGCCACCAGCAGAATCACGCCGCGTTGCTCCGCAGTGAGACGCCGCATCGGCGGGATGAAATATTCACCCACGCCCCATCCGTCCAGCGACGGAATCGGCAGCAGGTTGAATACGGCCAGAAAGACATTTACGTATGCTCCGCAATAGAAAAACGTCTGGAAAATGATTGGCAACGGACGCGAAATCCGCACCATCACGGAAAACAACAGCGCCAACGCCAGATTGGACAGCGGCCCGCAGAATGACACCCACGCGGCTCCCCACTTGTGGCGCATGTTCGACGCGATGATCGGAACTTGCCCCCACGCAATGCCGAACAGGAAAAGAGCGATGATCGACGTCGGTCCCATGACACGCATGGGATTCAGCGTCATGAATCCAAGCCGTTCGCCCGTGTCGTCGCCTTCCTTCAACGCCGCGTATGAATGGCAGAATTCATGCACGCAGATGGAAAACGCCATCAGCACGACGATGAAGAAGTACTTCAGCGGATCATTAAACAGTAAAAAAATGAACAAATCCATCGTTGGTTCCTTTTACTAATAGTAAAACTTCTAATGTAATCCGTCATCACGCAAAAGGAAAAATTTTCCAGCAAAAACTTCATGCCATGGGCATGATTTATGAAAAAGCACATCGTTTTGCCTGCATTTTGGCGAAAAACAGATTATGTTATATGAACGACTTGTCCCAACCAAAAGGAAAACACACCATGCCGCTTATCTCGCTTTCTGACCTACGCAAATCCGACGGTTCGTCATACACGCTTTTGCCACCTCCGCCGCCCGTGTGCAAGCCAGGCGATTTCACCATCGCCGCCACCGCTCTCGAACATGGCCATATCGACGGCATGGTCGCCTCGCTCGTCAAGGCTGGCGCCACTCTCAAATGGGTCTTTGACAAAAACGACGCCAAAGCGCAAAAGCTTGCCGCCAAATATCCTAACGCCAAAGTCGCGCGTTCTCTGGATGAAATTTTGGACGATTCGGACGTCAAACTCGTCGCCGCCGCTGACGTGCCCTCCAACCGCGGCCCGCTTGGCGTCCGCTGCATGAACGCCGGAAAGGACTATTTCACGGACAAGACGCCATTTACGACTCTTGCACAGCTTGACGAAGCCCGCAAAACCGTCGCCGCCACCGGCCGGAAATACATGGTCTATTATTCCGAACGCATCGGCAACGAATGCTCCATGCTGGCGGACGATCTCGTCTCGCAAGGCGCCATCGGAAAAGTCATCAGCGTCATCGGCCTCGGCCCGCATCGCATGGGCAAGCCAGAATCGCGCCCCGGCTGGTTCTTCAAAAAGGAGCTCTACGGCGGCATCCTCTGCGACATCGGCTCCCACCAATGCGAGCAGTTCCTCCAATACACGGGTGCGAAGGACGCGACGATCAATTTCGCGCGTGTCAACAACTTCGCGCATCCGCAATTTCCTGAACTGGAAGATTTTGGCGAAGCTTCCCTGAAAGGCGACAACGGCGCGTCATTCTACTTCCGCGTTGATTGGTTCACGCCGGACGGCCTCCGCTCATGGGGCGACGGCAAGACCATCATTCTCGGTACGGAAGGCACCATCGAACTGCGCAAGAACATCGATATCGCCACCGACAACGGCGCCAACCAACTGTATCTCTTCGACAACAAGCAGGAAGTCCGCATTGACGCACGGAACACCGTCGGTTGCAAGTTCTTCGGCCAGTTCATCTTGGACTGCCTCAACCGTACGGAAAACGCCATGACGCAGGAACATGCCTTCAAGGCGGCGGAACTGTGCCTGCTGGCGCAGGAGAAGGCGGTCCGGATTGCTGAGTAAAAATATGAAAGAAAGAAAAACGGTCCGGCTTGGCGTCATCGGC
>JAFZIJ010000195.1 GCA_017554445.1 Victivallales bacterium | reverse complement strand
CGCCGCCGCCACACCCAACGGCGGGACGCCGTCGTTACTCAAAAGCGACGGCGAGACGCCGCCGCCACACCCAACGGCGGGACGCCGTCGTTACTCAAAAGCGACGGCGAGACGCCGCCGCCACACCCAACGGCGGGACGCCGTCGTTACTCAAAGGCGATGGAAACGGGGCCGAAGAGGCCTGATGGAAGCGATTCGCGTTCGAAGGGGCGTTCCATCTTGTCGTACATGTCGCGTTGCTGCGGGTAACGTTGTTTCCATGTTTCAAGAACGCCTGGGGCGTTGATGGCGTTTGCCAACGTGTTGGAAACACGGATTTCCAGTTGGTTTTCGCCTTCGTGGAGGAAATCGGTTGGAATGTCGCATTCGTATGGTGGCCAGCAGCATTTCGTCACTTCGATGCCGTTGACGATGATTGTGCAGACGTAGTTGACTTTGCCCAAACTGATATAGGCCTCCGTTGGTTTTCGAGGCAGTTTGAAGGTCGTTGTGTAGCAGGCTTCGCCGCTGAAATCAACGCCCAATACATCTTGCCAGTCGCCCAACACCTTCAGTTTCACAGGCAGTTTTTCGCTCATATCGACATGATCCACGCCGTTTTCGGAAATCACGTATTTCGTGACAGGCGTGAGCGTCCATCCTTTCTTGATCGTAATCGTATTGATTTCTTGTTCGGCATCGTCCAAATCATCGTCCAGTTCAACGTCGTCGAGATCGTCTTCTCCTTCGAGTTCGAGCTGTTGTTCTTCCTCGGGTGATTCGAGGCAGAAAAGGAGGGAGCCAAATGGCTCGAACGTCCATTCGAAGGCGTTGGCTTCTTCGTCGCACGGAATCCAAAGGCACTCGCCAGTCATGGGATCAAGGCGGGCGGGAAGGCCCCATTCACAGTCGATGTGGATGGTGGTCTGAACGGTTTCATCGGATTCATTGACGATGAAATAGTAGGGAGTTTCATTCCATATTCGCTTGGTGACACGGAGATGCTTCGACGCGGGCGTGATGTCGATAACAGGCTTGATGCGGTTTAACTGCTTTTCATTCAAAACCGCGCCGCCACGCGAGGCGATTCGTTCGACGAGCCTCTTGGCTTCGGGCGTCATACGGTTGCGCGACGGGATGATGAGCGTGTCATATACCATGGTTCCGATTTTGAAACTGCCGTCGTCATAGACTTTTGTCTTGGGCTTGCCGAGCACGTCGTCATCGACGAAATCGAAATCGATTTGCCGTTCGAGCAGTTTTTGTGAAATCTCCTCATGGATTCTCGCGGCGGCTTCACCTTCCGAAGCACCCGCCCAGATGGAACGGATATCGTAATACAGGGCGACGCGGCAGTCCGCCTTGCCTTGTTTGAGAATGTAGCAGAGGCGCGCAAAATAGGTGTGCCATAGATTTGAATATGGCCACAGCGGATCGTCTGGCCCGCATTGCGGTCGCGGATTGACGTAAAGCAGATGGTCCTTCGTGGACATTTCGTAGCAACTGAGAACGATCGTATTGATTCCGCGGACGAGTTGATATTCGAGCAACCACTTGAGCTGGAGCGGCGTCAAGCCATTGCCGAAAACGGCGGCTGTTTCCGTGAGTGAACAGTCGTGGCCGCTTTGGCGGGCGATGGACGATGCGTATTTCGGAAAGACGTGGGTACGAACGCCAGGGAAGAGTTGACGCCAAATGACATCGACGCCCGGCATGTCCAAATAGCGCAGGACGCGCATGATGTGGCCATAGCCGTGAAGAACGTTGTTGCGCGGGTCGTCTTCACCGCCGAAGTGACCGCCTGACAGCAACTTATTGCGGCGGCACCAACTACGTATGGGCAGGACGAAGCGTTCAGCGAAAAGCCGTGCGCGGACGTCCTGATAGTCGATGCGGACTTTGATCGTTTCTTCTGAATCGTCGTCGCGCGGTTCTTGGAGGAGAACGTCCAGATAGGGCATGATGTCATAGTCTTTCCAACGTTTGAACATTTGTGGAAAGTCTTCCGTCCATGCGTTTCTGCAGAAGCAGGCTTCGTCTTGGAAGGCGTATTTGATTGTCTTGCCCAAATAGTTCTGCGCGGCTAGTTTATGGCGATGATGGGTGAGTTCGATGAATGCTTCCGCGACGCCGGGAGTAAGGAGGTTGGGATATCCGTAACGACCGGTCTCATCCTGCGCAGGGAGCGTTTTGATGAAGGCATGTCCATCGGGGCCTTTGGCGATGCACATCTGGCGGAAGCGTTTGGGATTGGAGGCCATGACCTGTCCGCAGGCGTTGCCGGATGGCCAGCCGCCTTCGTCATAGAGCCAGTAATGCATGTCGAGTGCGGCGCATTTTTTGACCATTTCGCGTACGAAATTGAAATACGGTTTGGAGAGATATGGCAGATCAAGCCTCGTCGCCATGGCGACGGGGCGGAATTCAGGCGGCTCCGGATGGAAACAGACGGCATGAAGGCCATGCGCGGCCATGTCTTCAAGCTGTGCCTTGCAGGTATTTACATCGACTTTGTCGTTGATGATCCAGAAATAGGCGACGGAGCACTCGGGAGGCGGATTATTGAAGTCGTATTTGGTAGCCATAATTTGTAGAATTTTTGAGTCTGAAATCGATACGCATTTGGAGACGGCAGGGGACTGGCGTGCCTTTGTCGTTCCGTCCAGGGGAAAATCGCCATTGCCTGATGGCGCGGATGGCCGCTGTTTCAAAGTAGCCTTGTGGATTTGCCTCTTGGACGGACGGTTCTACGACACGTCCATTAATATCTACTATAAATTGCAAGATGACAAATCCTTCGAGGCCGCGTCTGCGTGCATATTCTGGATATGTTGGCAAAATATGCTTCATGAAAATCGGCGGAATCTTGAGCGACTTTCCGTCTGGCAAGGCTCCATCGTCGGTACCAAGAAGGGAAGATTCTGTAGTGGAATTGGCGTCTGCCGCTGTTGTGGCTGTTGTTTCAAGTGACGTTGCTTCAGTGTGTTGTGGAATAATTTCGGCAATCGGTTGCGGCTGAACCGGGGGAATGGTTGTATTGGGCTGGACAGAGGGCTGGGGAGGAATATCAACTGGCTTTACAGGACTTGGCAACGATTTGGGCGACAGTTGGACGACAGGTGTCTTGGGAGGCGGTAACAATGGTTTGGGAAGCGCCATGGCGGCCATTTTCATTGATTTTGGCGATGTGGTGGGCTTGGCGTGAGATGGCAAGCTCATGGATGGCTGTGGATTTACAGAGGCGATTTTGACAGGAATGGCGGCAGGCAGTGTTTTTTGCGCAGGTCGAACGGCCGCCAGTGATTCCAGCAACGGAAAAACGCAGATGACGATGGCGGTCACAAGGATGGCCGCGAAGGCTGCGTGAATCCTTTTTGAAATGGGTATGGAATACTGGAAATCGGTCATGGTGTGTTCGTTGTGGCGGCGATGCTGACATCCGTGATGCCGCCGAGGCGGCATTGGTCGATTAACTGGACGGTGAGACCGGTAGGGGCTTTTTCGTCGGCGATGATGGTGATGGAGCCGTTGTTGTTTGGCAATTGTTCTTTGACAAGATTTGGAATTTGTTTGATTTGATAAGGCTGTCCCGCATGGCGGATTTCGCCGTTTTCCGTGATCGTGAGAATCATGGCGTCCTGCTGGAGCGGTTGCGCCGTATCTGCCTGCGGGCGGTTGATTCCGATTCCTGCGTCTTTTGTGAAAACGGTCGTGACCATGAAGAAAATCAGCAGCAGGAAAATCATATCGACCATGGGGGACATGTTGATGTCCGGCATGGCGTCGGTTTGAGGTTGTAAATGTCGGTTACGCATGGATGTTTTTCAAACGGTGGCGAAGATGTGCAATGGCTAGCGAGCCTGGAATGGCGGCAGCGAGGCCTGCCTGCGTGGTGACGAGAGCTTTGCCGATGCCGTCGGCGAGAACCGACGCATCCGTGGCGGCGGCGTTGGCGGTGGCATGGAATGTGTCCATCATGCCGATGACGGTTCCAAGCAGACCGAGCATCGGGGCGGCGGCTACGAGTGCCGCCATGAAACGGATTTCATGGCCGACCAGTTGCGTGGCGTCGCTATGCTTCAGCGCCGCCAAAGAGATGAAATAGCGGTACCAAATCATAAAGGCGACGATGATGATGGGAATCATCAGATAGCCGCCGGTTTTTAGATAATTTAGTATAGATACCATAATCAAAGGCCAAAAACTGTCCTTTAGGTCTCTTCGTCCTTTAGTCCTTTTTTAAGAACACAGGCTGGAAATCTTTGCTTCCAAATTGGTTGCGTGGCGGCGTGCCAAGCGAGTCAACCATGCGTGGCACAGCAGGGCGGGAATGGCAACGCAAAGGCCCGCTTCCGTTGTGACCAAGGCTTCTGAAATGCCATCGGCGAGAAGCCGTGCATCGCCGACGCCGAAGGCGGTAATAAGACGGAATGTGTGAATCATGCCCGTGACGGTTCCAAGCAGACCGAGCAACGGCGCGGCGGAGGCGCTCACGCCAAGCCAGAAGAGGAGATGCTCACGTCGTGCGACGCATTTTTGTGCAATCGTAAACAATTCATTCTCAAGATCTTCGCCTTTGTTAAAAGAAGCTTTGGCGGTGATTTCAAGCTGGTGGAAATCCTTTGACGAACGGTGAACGAGTAATTCCAATAGCTTGAAGAGGACAACAAGGATACACACAACGCCAAGCAGAAGGATTGGAATCATGATGACGCCGCCTTGGCGGAGATGGTTCAGCAAGCCGGATGATTGTGTGAAAAGTTCTGGATGTTTGCCTGTAACATCCAGATTTAAAGGGGATTGGGAAGACGTAGGTTGCAGTTGATGGACGGTCGGCAGACCACCTTCAGGAGTATCGTAGAGTTGTCCACGACCGTCTTGACTGTAAAAATATGCCACTGGACCATGGCGGACGACATCGCCTTTTATCTGTTTGCCAGTTGCGTCTTTGGCTATGATGGCGACAGGCTTGGGTGGTTGGAAAAGCGCTTCCAACATTGCGATACGTTCTTGCGTAAGTTGTTCAAGGCGAGATGGAAGTGGCATTGAATCGTCTGTTGGGAGCAGTTGCGCGAGACGCTGTTCGTCTTGTTGCGCGACGGTGTTTCTAACGGTGGCCTCTTGGTTTTCCTGCTGGAGTTTGTCGATCTCGTCAGACAGTTGTTCCAATTGTTTCAGGAGTTCGTCTGATTCTTTTTGAAGAGTCTGGACACGGTCGGAATGGCGTTTCCAATCATCTTCCGTCGCTTTTTGGACGGTTTCGGCCTTTTGACGGCATTCGGCGATTTCTTCCTGTATGCGTTTGACGAATACACGCGGATCCATTTCCTCCTGTGCATGGAAGAGGAATGGAAGCAATACAAAAAGAATAAGACATTTGTTGTTCACTGGCCGTCTCCTTCGTTTGCGGGGACGGGCAGGTAAAGAAGCGCAGGCGGACGTTTGCCTGAACTGATTTCAATGGCTTGGGCGATGGCTGGAAAATACTCCTGCCGCCAATGCAATTCCCAATCGCCATTTTGGCGGATACCGAAGCCGGCGATTTTCGCTTCTGGGGCGACGGCGTAGGCAGTGGTCAATCCCAAATATAGCAACTTGAATTCGCGTTGGACGCCATCTGGCCCTGTAAGAATGGTCGGCACAGGCTTTTGCAATTGTTGATCGAAGTTGCGGATGCTGTCAATCGATTCGAGAAAACGACGGAGTCTGGACGACAGATTGTCGCCTTGCAATGGCGGCAACATCGTTTCTTGTAATGGTTTGGGCAATTGATTTCGCTTGGCTTCAAGTGCTTGTTCCGCAACGCTCAAGGGAGTTAGGCAAGCCTGATGGTTTTGCTGAAGCCGTTGCTGTTCCGCTTCTAGTTTCTGTTTTTCTTCAGCTAACGCTTGTTTCTTTTTGAGAAGCCGTTGGATTTCTGCTTTGAGTTTGGCGTTTTCTGTGGCGATGGCTCGCTCGCGGTCTTCACTGCGTAAGGTGAAATCTTTCCGTAGTGCTTCGCATTCCGCCAAATGATTTTTGCAGGCGGCAAGTTCGCCCGTCAATGCTTGGCAGTATTCGGCAACGTCCGAAGTTTGTCCATACAAGGCTACAAGAGCGCAGAATAGGATGGAAGTGGCAAGCTTGGACATTGCGATGTGCAGTTGTTTTTAGCCCAGAGGCGCGATGATGAATCGCGCCTCTGGTGGAAGTCGATATTAGAACGAATAGGTCAAGCCGAGGTAATAAACACGGCCGTAGGTGTTGTAGATGACGCCATAGGAGTCAACCGTGGCGTAGTTTTCGTTGAGGAGGTTGTCGATGCGGCCATAGACTTTGAAATGGTCGTTGAACTTCCAGCCGATGGTCGTGTGGACGAGGCAGTAGTTGTGCATCTTGTTGGCGGAGCCTGCGCCGTTGTTGTTCTGGCGCGGACCGACGAGCACGCCGCCGATGTTCAGATCGAGCTGTTCAATGGGATTCCACGTGGCGTCGAAGCTGATCAGATGGTCGGCGATGAGCGGACGGAAATGTTCGCCCGACTGGAGGTTGCGGGCATGCTGCCATGTGTAGGCGAGACGCAGGGTGAGTTCGTCGATGGGGCGGGCGTTGATGCCGGCTTCGATGCCACGGATTTTCATCTTGTCAACGTTGACAGGATAGGACATCCATGTCGCGTCGTCATAGCCGCCGTAGGCGTTGATGTAGTCATCGACGGAATTCTGGAAGTAAGTGACGTCGGCGGTCAGTTGCTTGCCGATGATGTCCTGTTCGAGGCCGATGTCCCATGTGCGGGCGGTTTCAGGCTTCAGATCGGGATTGCCGTGCCAATACCATGTGTTGTTGGCGAGAGGCATGAGTTCATACGGGTTGGGGGCGCGATAGCCTTTGCCGTAGGATGCGCGGAAGGTCGTTCCCGTCGGTTCGAGCAGATAGCGGGCGGAGACGTCGCCTGTCCATTCGTGGTCGAAGTCGGAATGGTGGTTGTAGCGGAAATTGGCGTTGAAGAAGAGGTTTTCAAGCGGCTCGATCTGGTAGCCGATGTAGTAGCCGACGGTACGGTAGGTTTCATCCCAGCCTTTGAACTTCTTTTCGTTATAGCCGACCATGAAGCCGCGGACCTGCTCATGCTGGAAGTCGATACCGGTGGTCAGCGTGTTCCAGTCGTTGATGTGGAGCGTGGCCTGCGCATTGACGAGGGAGAGGTCGCCAATGTAGCGGTAAGCGCTGCCGCCGCCGACTCCGATGTATTCACGATCGGAACGCGTCTGCGCGTAGGAGAGGGAGACGTCGAGCGTGTCGTTGAAGAGGCCTGTTCCCGCGAGTTTTGCATGGCCCATGGTCTTGCGGAGCCAGATGTCGTCGTGGTCCGGACCATTGCCCCAATCGCCTGCGTAGCCGTCATCGTACTCTTCATCAGTGTCGGTGAAAGAACCACCGAGTTCGATGCGCCAATTGTCATCGAGCTGGAAGCCGAGATCGGCGAAATAGTTCATGGAACGGAAATGATCATCGTCGCCATTGATGGACATGGCGGCTTGGGGGCCTTTGCGATAGACGGAGATGCCGCGCTCACGCTGACGGGCGACACCGATCTTGTAATCGACGATGGACTGGCGGCCGTAGACGATGGCTGATGTGTCAAAGCGGCCATGGCTGCCCGCTTCGACGTTGAAGATGCCATGCGTGCCGTCCTCTTGTGGAGGTTTGCGGGTGATGATGTTGACGATGCCGCCGAGCGCGGAGCTGCCCTGCAGGGAGACGGCGCCTTTCACGATTTCAATGCGGTCGATGAGATTAAGCGAGATGTTGTCGAACATCGGGGCGAGGCCGCTGGTCGTGGAATTGTCCAGATAGGGATAGCCGTCGATGAGCAGTTTGGTATGATACCAATGCATGCCGCGCAAAGTGATGGCGGGATTACTGGCACGGGGGCCGTATGAATAGAAGCTGAAGCCAGGCTGTTCAATGAGAACATCTTGGACATAAGGAAGTTCCGTCTGGTCAAGCTGTTTGCGATCGATGATGGTGACGGATTGGCCAAGCGAGTCCGCCCGTGCGTTCGTACGGACGCCAGTGACGGTGATGGCGGGGAGTTTTTCCGTGTTGTCTTGGGCTTTTTCCGCTTCCTGAGCAAAAGTCGATGACAGGAAGCAGAGGAGGGTTGCGGGGATTGTTCGGATGCAGAGTTTCTTCAGATTCATGTTGCCTTCCTTGCGTTACGCGCACAAATTGTGGCTGTGATGCCTCGGCTACGGGATCCGACTCATGGCAGTGGGCCATTTACGGTTGCGCGACAGCTCCCGGTTTGCACGGGATTCACCGGATGACGGTTTCAGCCCCGCCCACTCAGGCGGACTAAACTGAAACGTTGCCGAGACTTAAGTATAATATAATCTCATAATATGAATAAGGAAACAAAAAGAGGAACACTAGGAAGCTAGACAGTCCAGAAAATCTAGAAGCTCTAGAAAAAGCATTATCTTTTACGGACTCGTTTCAAGGCATCTGAGATGGATGCTTCTGATTTAGGCTGTGTCGTATTGTTTTCCACTAATGGTGTTGTTGGTTGTTGTGGCGTTTCCTCAGGCTGTGTGGCTTGTTTCGGCTTATCGGTTATGATGGCTTGCGCTGCTTGCGGTGCGGGCCGTTGGACGACTGGCGGAATGACAGCAGAACGTTGTTTGCGGATGAAAATGGGAAGCTTTGAAAACAGAAGGCAGAGCATGGCGAGAATGGCCAGAATCGGCGTCATGTCGAAAAAGCGTCGTTTAGCGGGAAGTTCCTTCCAGATGTCGTCTAAAACGATGCGTTCATGACCGCCTGTGACAGCGGCGAGTTCGAGCAGGGAGTGCCCGTCATCTGTTCCAAATGGCGCGAATTCAGGCGATACGGGAATCATGGCGGGGGCGATGGCGATTGGCGTTTCAAGGCCTGCCCAGCTGACCGTGCCCATGCAGATGGAATCGCCTTGCAACGGGATTCGTGCGACAAGTTGATCAGGTCCGTTCCATTGGAAACGGACGGTCGAGGTGGTGTTTTCACCACGTCCGTTTTGGATGACTGCGTTGAAGACGGGAATGTCTTTGAATGGATCATGCGGACGATTTGGCGTGAGATCAATAGATATGGTAAGCAAGCCGTTTGCAAGGGATTGTGACACGAGATAGTCTTCATTCTCGTCTTCCGGCGGGAGGATCCAGTTGGCGAGCGCGGTGAGCAGGGCGGGAGCCGCGGGATGGTTGGCGAATGGGCCTGTGTATTTGCCGTCGGCCTCGCCTGTGTAGGCGGCTGTACGGCCCAACTGAACCGTTCGTGTGGCGGCCAACGGTGCTTTGTTTTCATCCTGTGTGACGAATTGCACGTCCGCTTGCGGGACGGCGTAGCAGAGGTTGTAGCCGTTGATCGTCGCCTGCTGTCCAAAAACAGCGGCTGGCGAAAGTGTCTGGATGGACGGTGTGAAGGCGGCTTGTGTCTTGCCTTCGATGAACGTGTTGCGAACCATGGCGAACGTGTCTTCGACAAAGATTCGCGGCAGTTCGTTGGCGTTTTCCGTGAAATAGCAGATGCCGCCGCCGAGGCGGGCGACGTCTTTCAGAAAATCCGCGTCGCTGTCCGATTCCTTTCCAAGCGCGATGACGGAGACGGTAATGTCGCTGATGCGGCATTGTGCAAGCAGTTCGCGGTATTCGCCTGGTTCTTCAGCATCCGCCGCGTCTGCGAAAAGGATGATGTGGCGGGTGATGACGTTGGTTTTCAACATTTGGCGAATGGCTGCTTCAAGGCCTGTAAAGACGAAAATACCGCCGCCCATGGACGTAATGCTTCGGATGGTGCTTTCCGCGTTCGGTATGGTGTTGACCGGTGATAGCGGAATGACAATGTGTGGCGCGGAATCGACTGCGATGGCGCTGAAGAAGTCCGTCGGAGCAAGAAGTTTGAATACTTCAGCCGTTCCGAGATTGGCTAAGTCCATTTTCGAACGGGTGCCGTCGATGGTCATCGACATGCTTCCTGAGCGGTCGAGTACGACGACAACGGCGACTTGGCTTTTACGGATTTCCTGCCGTTGCTCCATGGAGACTGGGAGGACGTCGTCCAACGGTGATTTATAATAACCGCCAACGGCGAAGGAGGAACGGCCGCCCGTCATGAACAAGCCGAGAGCGCCGCTTTTGACGAGTTGCGCGACGAGTTCCATGCCGCTCATGCCGAGCCTTGAGGCAGGAACGTTTTCGAGAATCAGACCGGAATAATTCGCAAGACGTTCCGGCGAAAGAACATGTGGCGACGGCGCATGGACATCGACTGGAAGTTGCGCGGCAGTGAGAATTTTGGCGAGATTTTGTGACGGCGATTCCGTTAAAAGCAGAAGCCGTTTTCGTCCAATGATTTGAACGATTCGATGTCCGCTGTTGTTTTCTGGAATGTCGTCAAGCTGTCCATTTTCGGGAAGGATGCGGACATCGTATGCGACAACGCCGGAAGTTTCGCTTTGATCGCGTCTTACGATTTGATTGATGCCGCGACGCAACATGACTTTCTGTTGGACGGGCTGCGAATGGTTGCGGCTGATGGAGAGGATGGCGTTTTGATTGACGGGCGATGACACGATAATCGAAACGGCGAATGTTTCGTTGGGATAGGCGGTGAAGGGAGCTTGGATGTCCGCGATGGCAAGATCGTTGAGACGGTCGCGCGAATAGAGTTTGACGTCTGCCGGAATGGATTGCGCGGCGGCTTTGGCGAAGGCGTTTTGCGGATTCTGGCCGTTCCAAGTGCCGTCTGTGCAAAGAAGTAGGCGGGCAGGCGTGTCCTGTGGAACAAGCTTCAACGCTTCCGTGACGGCTTCATGGAGGTTGGTGGCGTCTGGATTCGGAAGATAGGCGGTGAAGTCGTCGAACGGCGAATCATCTGGCATTTTTTCAATGGCGGCAGTTCCGGAGAAGGAGATGACGCCAAGCCGTGAATTGGCGGGGCGTTTGGAATCCAGCCGTTTAAGAGCGTTTTTGATTTCCTGCTTCGCGTTGTCTGGCATGGATTTAGATTGATCGACGACGGCTATGAGAATGCCGTTGCGGTCTTTCCATTTCAAGGAGATGCCCGACATGATGGCGACCGCCAGAATGATGAAGCAAAGCCGCAGGATGTTGGCGGCGCGGTTCGGCTGGCGGTGGAAATGCCAGTAGAGTGCCAATGGAATCAGCAGCAGCCAGGCTATGGGATAGGCGATGGTCATGGTTATTAAAGGATAAAGAAAAGAATGGCGAGAATGGCAAACAGCCAGGCAAGAGGATGCCGTGGGGAGGTTGAGAAGCGTTGTGCGGGTGTGAGCGACCGTGTGACGGTTGTGGAGGAGGAAAGATTGGATTCGGCGGCGGACAATGCCGTGACGGACAGTTCCCATGCCGAATCACCTGCATTTGCCGTGTAAATGCCTGGAGGTAAGGATCCTGCGATGGCTGTTCGGCGGAGGACAGGGAGGTCTCGCGTGACAGGGCCTGTTAGTTTGATGGTCTTGATGGCGGGATTGTGGATTCGGAAGGTGACGAGTTCGCCGAGATTCCAGTTGTGGCGCAGAGGGCCTTCACGGTCATCGCGGAGAATGTCCGCAAGATTCCAGAAGAGCGACGGCCAGGCGGGTAGCCGATGGAGATTGCCTTGGTTCGGGAAGAGATTCAGATGGTAGTCCATGAAGCCGTCTGGCCGTTTGACGGCGGACAGCAAGGTGGCTTGATCTTGGATAAGTAACTTTGTTCCAGGAAGTTCAAGAGAATGATCGGCGGGCCAGCGAACGGAAGAAAAATCCAAACCGCGCAGGAGCGGAATGTCGCCAAGCGGAATTACGGGAGCAGTGGAAAATACCGTTTTGTCCGCTTGCGGGCAATGCCAGATGAGACGATGGGCGGCAGGCGGTTTTGCGTCTTCGACGGGAGCCGTGAAGATGATTTCCGGATTGTCGGAATGCGTGTAATCGGAATGCAATGTGGTGTTCAGAAGCGTTTGCGCGGCTTGCGGAAGATTGTTGGAAATGGCATAACGCAACGGTGGCCGTGGCTCTGCGGCGAGCGTGATACGGTTGTCCGCCGCAAGCGTGTCATTTTGTGAATTGATTTCAATGGTCACGGAGGCTTGGAGGTTTTTTAAATCGAAGGATAGTTTTTTCTGCTCATGTGGCGTAAATGACAATTGCACAGGTGTTTGCGAAATGGAAAGCGACAACGTGGCGACTGCCTGTTTGTCAGAAAAATTGGCGATTTCGAGAAGCAGTTGAGAGGCGTCTCGACGGGCGGTGACAATGGCGAGATTCGGGCTCGGCGAACCGCAGGCGATGCATGCCGTATCGTCTTGCAGGAGGAAATCGGGCTGATGGTCTGTGACGAGCAGATATTCGGCGTTCGGACAATGCCGTTTGGCTTCCGCGAGTGCTTCGGAAAGGTCGCAGCGGATGTCATGAACGGTCCATCGTGATTCATAGTCAAATGGTTGTGTCGAATCCGCGAGTAGCGTGGCTTCGGAGCCTGCGAGATACCAGAGGACGCGGCGGTTAGGAATGCGGTGGAGATAATCCTCCATCTTCTTCTGGCATAATGACTTGACGGATGGCGAACCAGCCTGCATGGAATAGGAATTGTCCAAAATGACGACGAGAACGGGAACGTCGTCTTTCCCAAGCCAGAACGGCATGGTGGCGGCAATGGCTAAACAGGCGAGAGCCGCGGCTTCGCGGAAGAACGACAACGGAAGCCGTTTGAGTTTCAGATGGAGGCCATTGTTCTGCGTGTTTTCCTGCACGGGCCAGAGAAAGAGCGCGGAGACTTTCCGCTTCTGCGTTCGCCGATGCAGAAAATATATCACCAGCAGCGCAATGACGCTGACAAGCGATATCAGATAAAATGGATTGGTGAGGAAGACTGGCATTCTGGAGGAACTGGAAGTTCTGGATATTCTGGATATTCTGGCGGGGCTTGCGAGAATAGCGGGATATGAGAGAAAACAAAAGACTTAGATTTCTAGGGCTTCTAGGGCTTCTAGCGCTTTCTAGAGCCTCTAGAGCTTCTATGAAGAGAGCAAAGCGCTTAATGGCGAAATGTCCCATGATTGAAGCAGTTCGGCGGGATTGAGGCGGATCAGCGTGACGGCGAAGTCGTTGCAGGCTCTTTCCCAAAGGGATAGATGCGTTGCGAGACGCTGTTTGTAGGCGGCGACGGTGGCGTCGTCGAGAAGCAGGTTTCTTTCTTCCGCGGATTCGGCGTCCTGTAGCGTCGTGAAGAAATCCTGTGATGGGGAGAGGTCGTCTTCATGGAGAAGCTGAATCGCAAACGTGCGGAGGGCGCCGTCCGTCAGCGGTCGTAGAAAACGGGCAGGTTCTTCAGGCCAAAGTAAATCAGAAACGACGATGCGGAGGCCGCGTTTATGGAACGTGGCGGGCACGGCGGCGATGGTGGAGCCTGGGCTGATGGTGGCGTTGAAGTCCGTGTTGCGCCATTCAAGTGGAGCAAAGGGGATGGGTTCCTTTTCCCAAACATCCGCCGCATGCCATATGGAGAGTGAGAAGCCTGCATTCTGCGCGGCGATGGCGAGCAAGGCGGCGACGGAGAGGGCGGCTGCGGCTTTTTCGTCATGGATGGCCATGGAGGCGGATTGGTCGATGATGATGTCGCAACGCGGATCGATTTCCTCTGAAAACATCTTGACCATGAATCGTTCAGAGCGTGCGAAAACTCGCCAGTCCAGACGGCGGATGTCGTCGCCTGGATGGTAGTCGCGGTATTCCGCGAATT
This sequence comes from Victivallales bacterium, assembly GCA_017554445.1. Lineage (GTDB taxonomy): Bacteria > Verrucomicrobiota > Lentisphaeria > Oligosphaerales > Oligosphaeraceae > UBA1407. Next base: position 21,169 of record JAFZIJ010000195.1, on the reverse strand, counting down.
CCAAGGCGTTTCCTGTGCGGGTTCCGAGCCGTCTGCCGTCCAGCCCCGTCGTTTTGGCGGATGATGACAGCTTGAGGCTTTCGGCGCGCAAAATCGCCCTGGAGACATGTTGTTGGAAAAAAGGATTCACGAATTGGATGGATGACGCAGGGATAAGTATTGTTTAAAAATGTATGGTAGGGCGAAGCCGAAAGCGACTAGGGCGAAGAACGGTTCGAACCAGCAGACTATGTCGGTGATTTCCAAGCTATTGTCGTTCAAGGCAATGAGAAAGAAAGGCGTTGTGATAAGCAGATGGCTGAAATCGTATCCTTTTCCTTCATATGTAAAGGAGGCGAAGGCGAAGAGGAGCAACGGAATGAAGCAGATGATGACAGCGGTTGTCAGCCATGCGGGAAATGGCATCATGTTGAAACGCTTGTGGATGCACAATCCGATTTCCGTATAGAGCAGACTGGCGAAACCAAACGAGAGAATCGTGAAGGCATCGACTTTTGACATGGGCCATGACGAATAGGCGGCTCCACGGGTGGGGAACAGACATAATACGATGGCGAGTGCAATCAGTTGGAAAATCCATGCCAACGTGATGCCGCCGCCGGAACCGGATGAAATGAGAAAGAATCCGAGTCGTTTCAACGGCTGTTGCGGGCATTGATGCTGTACGCGTGGACCGATGACACTGCGTTCGAAAGCGGCGATGAAGCTGCACAGGCAGGAGGAGATGACACAGGCGATGAAAAAAGTCGTGACGATGGTTTCTGTCATCGGCATGGGAATTTTGGGAACGTGGCAGACACAGAAGCCAAAGGTTGGTGACAGCAAGGCGAGTGCGATCGTATAGATGCGGGCAGGCATGGTGCGATTGGCGAATGGAGCCGACAGCAACGCCAAATTCAGTACGAAGATGAATCCGATGACGACAAATGCCAGAAATAAGAACAGGCATAATGGTAAGATAAAGTTGGGAATCGCACTGCGGTACAAAAATCTGGAAGCAAAACCCGCGACGAGACTTGCAATGCCGCCTGAACCCCAAAGAGCGATGAAGACGAGAATGCCGATGAGATTTTTCTGACCGATCGATCCAATGAATAAGGCGACTTGGATGGCGAAAAGCGTGCCGATGATGGCGAACGCCACGCCCAAGGCGATGTTGATGATGGACAGTCCGCGCAGAAAATAGGCGATGACAAGAAACGGCAGGCAGAGCGACAGGAGGTAAATCGCGATGGCGTAGCAAGATGTCATTTTGCCCCAGAGGATTTGCAATGGTGACATGGCGCAAAAGCGCGAGAAATCAAGCTCTGGATTGATTCGTTCCTGCATGAATCGTGAGAGGCTGGAGATGCAGCAGAGCAGAACGCAGGCGATGCCAAACGTGACAAGCGAGGCGGTGAAAAGAGCGGGCCCCATGGCTTCTATGGTATGGTTGTTGGCCAATGCCGTCTCCATGTTGGCATAGAGGATGAACACCGTGGCGAGTTGCGCGAATAAGAGCAATCCCATGGTGATCAAAAAGAGCTTCCCATGGAAATGCTGCCGCAACTCTTTGATAAGAACTGGGTTGAAGCTGTCAGAGGTTATTTTCATGATGGTGGTGTAGCGACGGTGTCTCGCCGTCGGTTTATCATATCGTATTCCTATTGGACTTCGCCTGTGGTGATGCGCATGAAGACATCTTCCAGACCAAGCGACTGCTTGGAGAAGCCGACAATGGGGCAGCCCGCCGCGAAGAGGGAGGCCATGAGCGGCGGGATGTCTTCATCCGTGCCGTCGAACTGGACGACGAGTTCAAGCGGCGAATTGATATCGATTTGTTTGACGGAAGGATGTTCCATCAGCTTCAAGCGGACTTGTTCCGCATCCCGCAGGATGCGGATGGTGATGGCGATGAGGGGGCTTGCCATGACGAGCGGCGGTGGCGTGGGGGCTGCTCCGCCGCCTTCCGCCGTTGGTTGCGGAATCGCCATGGGCGGTGTTGATGCAAGACGGTTCTGGACGGCGCTTTCCAACAGATGATCCAGCGGACCGGAGGCGAGCAACCGGCCTTGTTCAATGATGACGGCGCCATCGCAAATATCTTGTAATTCGGAAAGAATGTGGCTGCTGAGGAGAATCGCCTTGCCTTGCTCGGCGAGAATCTTGAGCAATGAAAGAAGTTCGATACGGGCACGTGGATCAAGCCCCGCGGCCGGTTCGTCCATGATGAGCACTTGCGGATTGTGGACGAGAGCGCGGGCTAGGCTGACACGCTGTTTCATGCCTTTGCTGAGGGTGCTGAGAAATTTTTCACGGATGCCCGTAAGATTCGTGAAGGCTTCGACATCGGCCAACGTCTTGCGGCGTGTTTCGCCTTTCAGACCGAACGCGCGTGCGTAGAAATCTAAATATTCCCAAACCTTTATGTCCGTGAAGGCTGGCAGGGAGTCTGGCATGTATCCGACGATTCGGCGGACTTTTTCCGGATAGGCGATGGTGGAGATGTCATCGAAGAAAACGTCGCCGGCTGTGGGCTGGTCAAGCGTCGCCATGATTTTGATGGTGGTCGTTTTGCCTGCGCCGTTCGGGCCGATGAATCCGAAGATGTTTCCTGATTCGAACTCGAAGGAGATGTCGTTGACGGCGTTTTTCTTGCCGAATCTCCGAATGAGATGTTCTATTTTTATTTTCATGGGAATCAGAACTTTCCGATGATGAAATGCGTGACGTTGAAGATGTCCGGCTTCATGCCGGTGGAATAGAAGACCGGTTCGTCTAGTTTGGCTAGATATTGGCCTTTTTTCAGCCACGTGGCGGTGTAGGGGACTTTCGCTTCGGTTTCATCGAAAAGTGTCGTGGCGATTTGTGGCAATGTGAGTGGTTCGGGCGGATCGCTCCGTGAGGTGCCATTCAAGGTGATGGTCTCGCCTGGCTGAAGTGGCTGGTCGTAATCGAACAAAATATTGTCGTGGGACAGGATGACGAGACTGGCGATTTTCACTCCCAGGCCGTTGGTGACGGTGGCCTTGTTGCCGTTGAATGCGATGTCGAGCTGTTCACGGCGTGGCTCCGTCCTGCTGACGCTGTATTTCAGCGGAACACGCGGCTTCATGACGGACGACGCGATGGTTTGACCGGGCGCATCCATGACGTCGATTGAACCTTCACCTTTGAATGAGACGAGATCGTCTGCGGAGAACGTAAAGCCGCCCGACGGACGAAGGGCGGCGTCCACGACAACTCTTGCGAAGGTGTCCGCACGATGTTCTGTCTGGTCCAACAGAGTAAATCCGCAGGCGGCCCCGTGGGAGCGCCATCCTTCATAGAATGTGATGAAAAGGAAGACGAACAGGCAGAAGAGAATGGAAATGACGGGTGTGGTGAAGATGAGAAGAAGCTGTTTCCCTTTTCGTTGCAGATACCAGTAGTTTAGTGGGCCGATGATGACGGCGAAAACAGCCATGACCAGAAAGAGTTTGAACAGGGGGATGGTATGCGGTGGCGTTTCCAGAAAACTGGCGGGAATGTTGAGATCCCTGAGTTCAGGACGCCGGAAAGAAAAATACCGTAGTGATTCAAGAGCGGGATAACGGTTTCTTTCCTGTTCATTGAAAACAAAGTTCCGTCTTGACCTGTCCACGGCGTTGAGCCGCTGGATGAGAGACTGCAACGTCGCTCTGTTCTGTATGGAGATGGGGCGTACCGTGATGATGTGTCCGTAGCCAACATTGCGGACATGGCAGTTGTTCGGTTCGGGAACGTCTGGCAATGGCCATCGCGCTTCAGGTGGGACAATGGTGATCATCGTGCCGCCGAGATGAACAAAATCGTTAAGGGCTTGGCGGACTTCCGGCGTGATTTTGTCTTCAGATGAAATCCAAATGGAGCTAAGTCCCGTGTATTCACGGACATGCGCAGGCCATTGCTCGACGGGGGAGGCGGCTAGCCTCACAATGTCGTTTTCGTGAATGAAGCCCAACAATGTCTTGTAGTCGTTGAGAGGAAGGGAGGGGGAGACAAGCCCTAGAAGCAAATTGCCTGAATAGCCGTTTGCCACAGGGAATTGAAGCAGTTCGTTGGGCAGTTCCTGTCGTTTTCCATTGATCTCTATTCTGCAACTGACATCTCTGAGGAAATAATGCGGCGTGTGCCTCAAGGAGGTTTCTTTTTGGAATTGCGGAGAGTAAAGGGAAAGGTAGGCTGTTGTCAAAGGAGCCAGCGACATGGAACGTGTGCGAACGTAGTCGAGGGAATTGGTATAATTTACGGCTTCACGGATGGTAACGTTGGCGGGCTTGTCGCCTTTGTTCTGAAGACGGTATGTATTGGACTGATAACCGCCTGGAATATAGGCGTCGTGCAGTTGCGGCAGGCGTTCGATGGAAATCTCCTTGAAATCGGCGGCGTGGCAGACGGCGGCTATGATGAGTAGCAGCAGGATGGTTGGGAAAAGTTGTCGCATGGCGTGTTCCATGGTTGGAAATGGCTTGGCGTGTGTGGTTTGCTACAGAGTGGCGGGACTGGTCTTCTCCAGCAGCAGATTGATGAGATGAGCCGTCGTGATCTTTTCCAGCTTGGCCTGGTAGTTGAGGATGAGACGATGGTTGAGGACGGGCAGGGCGACGGATTTGACGTCGTCGAAACCGACGGTGGGGCGTCCATCCAGCAGGGCGGCGGCACGGGCGGCTTCCGCGAGCGCGATAGCCGCGCGGGGCGATGCCCCAAATGTGACATATTGGTTAATTTCTGGCAACGCCAAGGCGTTCTGCGGATGACCGGCGGCGACCAGCCGTGCGATGTAGTCCGCAACAGGCTCGGCCAGATGGATGGCGTCCATGGCGTCGAAAAGGCCTTGCAACTGTTCGGGCGTAAGATGCCATGTCGGTGCGGGCGGTTCGCCGCGGCGACGCTGCGAGATGATCTGCGCGAGCACGGGGGCGTCAACGCCAGTGACTTCCAATTTGAATAGGAAACGGTCCAACTGGGCTTCTGGAATCGGATAAGTGCCTTCCAGTTCGATAGGATTCTGTGACGCGAGCACGAAGAACGGGAACGGCAGTTTGCGCGTTTCGCCCTGCAACGTGACGCAACGCTCCTGCATGGCCTCCAGCATGGCGGATTGCGTCTTCGGCGACGCGCGGTTGATTTCGTCCGCCAAGACGATGTTGGCGAAAATCGCGCCCGGCTGGAAGACGAATTCGCGCCGTCCATCTGGCGAGACTTGTAGAATATTGCCGCCAAGGATGTCTGATGGCAATAGATCAGGCGTGAACTGAATGCGTTTGAATTCCAAATCGAACAGCTGCCCCAACGCCTTGACGAGAGCCGTCTTGCCAACGCCCGGCAGTCCTTCCAATAGGACATGGCCGCGGCTGAGAATGCCAATGAGCAGAAGCCTGTGGACTTCCTCGTGGCCGAGCAGGATGCGGTTCAATTCGTCTAGGATTTTCTGCGCAAGCTGTTGCTGCGGAAGAAGCTGTTCGGGGGTGAGTAGCATGGTTTTCCTTGTTTTACTAGATTTTCTAGAGATTCTAGAGATTCTAGGTTATTTGAAGTATTCTTTTATTGCGTTTCTATGCTGCGGGGGAATGCGGCTGCGATTCTGGCGGACGGCTGCATCTCCGCCTTGTAGCGAACCTGCGCGGCCCGCCTCCATGTCGGACGGTTTCACATCCGGTTTGACGGCTTGCGTTTCCAACAGCATGCTGTCGTTTTTGTTCATCAAGGCTTCCAGTTTTTCTTCCTTGAAGGTGCCCGTGAAATCTTCCGTCTTGCCGCTCATGTCAAGCGGCGCGTCGCCGCGGCCGCGTGAAATGCCGCCTTGCCCGGGCATTCCCAACTGCATGAGCATGGCCTCCATTTCTTCGCCTTCTTTGCCTTTACTTTGGGACAATCCTTTCTCGGTGAGTTTCGCTTGCAGTTGCCGTGCCGTTTTGCCCTGTTCTTTCAGTTTTTCAATCAACTTCTGGATTTCCTCCGGGCTGAGTTGCGGCTGGTTTGGCATTTCCTTCATGAGCTTCTCCAAGTCTTCCTTGGAGAACGACAACTGATCGCATAGTTCCGCTAATTCGGACAGTGACTGGCTTTCCTGCGCATGCTTGTCGAGCATTTCCTGTAGCATGGCGCTGAATGACTCTTTCATGGACGCTTCCGTCTCCAACGTTTCATACGCCATGTCGGCGGCGTAATTGATGCGCGACGTCACTGCGTCGATAAGCTCATACGTTTTGGCGGGATCCTTTGCGTCGTTTTGGGAGGAAAGATCCTCCATGGTCTCCTTCAACTCCTCCGCAGTCTTTTCCGGAATAAGAGAGGATTCCTCCAAAAATTCGATCTTCTCCTCCAGTTCGGCCACTTTTTCCGAAACATCCAGATGATGTTCCTTTATGATTGGCTTCTCTGAAATCGGAATCATTTGCGCCCCAATAAGAAACGCGATGGAAAGCAACAGCGGGGCGATGGCTGGCTTCCATGAAATGGTTTCAGGCAATTCATCCGCCGTAGGCGTGGTGGGCTTCCATTCACCCAAATCCGTTTCCAAAGCGGTTACATACAGGCCGCCGCCATGCTGTGCGGCGTCCATCCAGGCAAGAAGCCGCCGCCAGTCTGGAAGATGGCGACGGCTTGTCAGCAACGCGGCAATGACGACGATGAATACGCCTGCTGCCGTGGTTTCGAGCATGACAGCCCATGGCAGTTTCGGGGAGGATAGAAGCCGCATTCCCAAAACAACCGCCCCGCAGATGAAAAACACGACTACCAGCAGGCGGAGGAAGTCACGCCTGAAACGCGCGAACCAAAGCCTCCGTCTGAGCTTTTTGGCGGTTTTCTCTAAGGTGGTGTTTTTCAAGTGATTGAAGTGGAATGGCATGGCCGCGTTTCAAGACGGCCATGCCGTATGACAACATAATATTATTTAAGTTTCGTCCATTTCTTGTCGCCATTGGAGTTTTCGACCAATGCGGCAAGGAATTTCATTTCGTCGATACCATCCTGGATGCCAGGGTAGTTGCCAGCGGGCTTCTTGCCGGCCTTCAAGGCATAGATGTCATCTGCGAATGCGCGATAGATGGAGGCGAAGGCTTCAAGGAAGCCTTCCGGATGGCCGGCGGGCAGGTTGATGACAGCTTTCGCTTCGTCGCACGTGCCAGCCCAGCCGCGGCGATAAACCTGCATGGGGGCGTCGTTTGAACGAACGATCAAGTCTTCAGGGGACTGCTGATGCCATTCCAAAGCGGCCTTCGTGCCGTAGATCTTGAGGATGAAATTGTTCTCTTCACCCGTGGAGACTTCCGATGCGAAGATGACGCCGCGTGCGCCGTTGTTGAAGCGGAGTAGGACGGTGCCGTCGTCATCCAACTGACGGCCTTCGACGAATGTCGCCAGATCGCAGGAGATTTCCGTGATCTTCAGGCCGGTCACATAGTTGATGAGCTGTTCGGCGTGGGTTCCAATGTCGCCCATGCAGCCAGAGATACCGGCGATTTTCGGATCGACGCGCCACACGGCCTGCTTGCCGGCGTTCGGGCTGGCGAGCCAGCCGAGGGAGTATTCGACATTGATCTTGCAGAGCTTGCCGAGCACGCCGTCTGCGACGAGGCGTTTGGCCTGTTTGATCATCGGATAGCCGCTGTAGTTGTGCATGAGGGCGAAGAGCTTGCCGGATTCTTTAAGCGTCTTCTTCAGTTCAGTCGCCTCTTTCGTGGTGTAGGTCATGGGCTTTTCGCAGAGGACGTTGAAACCGGCCTTCAGGAAGGCGTTGGAGACAGGGAAGTGCATCTTGTTGGGCGTCACGACGGAAACGAAATCGATCCGTTTGTTTTCTGGCAGGGCGAGTTCGCCTTTCACCATATCTTCATAGGTTGGATAAACGCGGCTTTGGGGGACGAACAAGCCTTCCGCCACTTCCTTCGACTTTTCATAGTTGGTTCCGAACACGCCGGCGACCAGTTCGATGTCGCCGCAAAGTCTTGCCGCACGTCTGTGGACTTCGCCAATGAAAGCTCCTGCGCCGCCGCCGACCATACCCATTCTGATTTTCTGCTTCATGTTTTCTCCTGTGGTTTTGACTTGATTGAGGTTCTTTGGATTGAAAAAATAAATATTTAGGAACAAATTTTTATCGATTCATTGATATCCTATTTCAAAATGACTTTAGCTATGATGGGAAAATGGTCTGACGGATATTCCTTGCCGTTGTGGTCGGTGATCGTGTCATACTTCAGGATGCGCATGTCGCCATTGAAGAAGATGAAATCGATTCCGCACCATGCATTATCCTTTTCCGGATTGTAGTTGAAGCCATGATAGGTCTGGACGGGGCCTTTGTAAGGCGTTTCACTGGCGTCCTTTGTGTTTTTCATCTTGGCGAGGAAGGACTGGACGGCGGGCGTGGAGATCTGGCAATTCATGTCGCCCGTGAGGAAGCAGGGGAGGCCTTTCGCGATGTCGTCCATGCGGGACATAATGAGCGCGGCGCCTTTCTGGCGGGCCTCTTCGCTCACATGGTCCAGATGCGTGTTGAAATGGACAAATTCCTTGCCCGTTTTCTTGTCCTTCAATTTGGCCCATGTGCAGATGCGGCGGCAATTGGTCTTCCATGACATGGAGCCTGCGACTTCTGGCGTTTCGGAGAGCCAGAACGTGCCGTTGTCGAGGCAGTCGAAACGGTCTTTACGGTAGAAGACGCAGCAGTATTCGCCACGCAGATTCGGATCGCGGCCGACGCCGACGGCCGCATAGACGCTGCCGTCGCCAAGCAAGGCTTTTTTCTGTTCCTCTACGAGTTCCTGCATGCCGATGGAGTCCATTTTGTATTTGTTCATCACGTCGAGCATGCGCGGGATACGGGCCCGCCAGTTGTTGGGGGGCGGATCTTCGGGTGAACGCACGTTGAAGGAGGCGATGCGGAAGGCAGCGTCTTCCTGCGCCAACAGCGTGCAGGCGGACAGCATGATGAATAGGGGAAGCGAACGCATAATGTTTATTTCAAACTGTTTGACGTGTTATTTCAAGATGATTTCCGCCATGACGGGGAAATGGTCCGACGGATATTCGTTGCCGTTGTGGTCGTTGATGGTGGCGTGTTTGAGGACGCGCATGTCGCCGCTGAAGAAGATGAAGTCGATTTCGCCTTTGGACGGCTTTTCGGAATTGTAGCGGTAGGCGTGGAACGTTTGGAAAGACCCCTTGTGGGGCGTTTCGCTGACGTCTTTCGTGTTTTTCATCTTGGCGAGGAAGGACTGGATGGAGGGTGTGTTGATGCGGCAGTTCATGTCGCCCGTGAGGAAGCAGGGCAGGCCTTTGGCGATGTCGTCCATGCGGGACATGATGAGGGCGGCGCCATTGCGGCGGGCCTCTTCGCTCCTGTGGTCCAGATGCGTGTTGAAATGGACGAATTCCTTGCCGGTCTTCTTGTCTTTCAGTTTGGCCCATGTGCAGATACGGCGGCAGGCGGTCTTCCATGAATGGGAACCAACGACATCTGGCGTCGTGGAGAGCCAGAACGTGCCTGCATCAAGGCAGTCGAAGCGGTCTTTTCGATAAATGACGCAGTTATGTTCGCCTTGTTTGTTCGGTTCGCGGCCAACGCCGACAGCCGCGTAGTTCGTGGCTTTCGCCATCAGGGCGTTCTTCTGCTGTGTGGTCAATTCCTGCACGCCGATGGAGTCCAGTTCGTATTTTTCGAAAATGGCGAGAATGCGGGAGATGCGTGTCTGCCAGTCATTGGGCGCTTTGTCGCCGCGCGTGCGGATGTTGAAGGAGCAGATGCGGATGCTGTCTGCTTCTTTCGGAACGTTTTGGTCGAAAATGACTTCCTTGACGACAGGCGGCGGTGGCGGCTGCGGTTTGGCCTCCGCCGGTTTGGCTTCAGCGGGTTTCGCTTCCGCCGGTTTTGCGGCTTCCTGCGGCTTTGCGGCTTCCGCTGGTTTCGGCGCTTCTTGCGCGAACAGCGCGAAAGTGAAAAAAGCGAGAAGAATGGACAATTTGCGCATGTTGTTTCCTATTATTTAAATTTATTTCTGTTGAGTGTGAATCAATCGACGGTCAGGACGATTTTTCCGATGTTCTCCTGATTCAGCATGATCTGCTGGGCGGCGGCCGCCTCCCGCAACGGGTAGGTGGCGTAGATGACGGGGCGGATTTGGCCGGATTCGACGAGCGGCCAGACCTTTTCGCGCAGCTGTCCGAGCACCCATGCCTTCATCGCCGGCGGGCGGCTGCGGAGCGTGCTGCCGATGAGGCGGAGGTTCTTCGTGAGCGTCTTACGCAGGTCAATGGTCGTTTCGCCGCCGCCAAGCGTGGCGATGAGAATCCAACGGCCGCCATGCGCCATTTTGTTGAAATATTTACCAAGCCCTTCGCCGCCGACGCAGTCGAGTACGATGTTCGGCGGATTGGCGTCCAATACGGCGCCGACGTCTTCCGTCTTGCGGTTGACGACGATGTCCGCTCCGACTTTACGGGAGGCTTCCGCCTTGCGGTCGTTACTGACGGTCGTGATAACCTTTGCGCCCCAAGCTTTTGCAAGCTGTGTCGCGGCAATGCCGAGGCCGCTGGCTCCCGCCTGGATGAAGACGGTGTCGCCCGCCTTGATGCCTGCTTCGAATTGAAGGTTCAGAAAACTGGTGGCATAGACTTCGGGCAGGGCGGCCGCTTCAATCATCGAAACGCCTTTCGGAACAGGCAGCAGCATGGAGCCGTCAACGGCGACTTTTTCCGCATAGCCGCCGCCGCCGAGCAACGCGCAGACTGCGTCACCGACCTTCCAGCCGCCAACGGCATCGGCTCCGACGGCTTCCACAATACCGGAAACTTCCAGCCCCATCCATTCCGGCGATCCAGGCGGCGGCGGGTAGTTGCCTGCCCGCTGAAGCAAATCCGCGCGGTTCATGGCGGCGCATTTGATTTTGATGAGGACTTCATTGTCATGCATCACGGGATCGGGCACTTCGATCCACGAGAGGCTTTGGTCATCGTTGATTTTGATTACGTGCATAGTGTCTTTTATTGTTCAAGGTGAAGTTTTTTACAGATTTCTTTACCATAATATAGTGCAAAATGACAAATGCAAGTAAATTATAGGTGAAATATTTGTTGAAAGTGCTTTTCATGCAAGATGGTCGCATGGCGTGACGATGCTATGGCGCCGTTTTCGGAAGATTCAGGAGGAAAGGATGAAGATGCTGAAGAATTTGTCAATCGCAATGTTATGCGTGGCTTCCGCCGCTTTGGCGGATGACATAGATTACTCCAATCGCGAACGATATGAATGGGCGAACTTCTGGTGGAACGACGCGCATGATGCGTCGAAGCCGCGTGTGTTGATTGTTGGTGATTCAATCGCCAACGGTTGCAGCAACGTCGTCTTCAAAGAACTGGCTGATGTGGCGTTGGTTGATAAGTATGTGAGTTCTAAGAATGTAAAGGATCCCGCACTGTTGAAGGAGATGCGCTACATGCTGAGCGAATACAAATACAAGGTCATCCATTTCAACCATGGCCTGCATGGCTTCCGCATCAAGGAGGAGGAATACGAAGGCTATCTTCGCGCATATGTGACGGAGGTCAAGAAACTGGCGGGTGACGCGAAGCTCGTCTGGGGCCGCATCACGCCGCTGCGTGGTGCAAAGGACATGAAGGAAAACGCCTTCCTGGAACGTCGTAACAAAGTGGCGGACAAGGTGATGGCGGATTTCGGAATCGAAATCGACGACCTGTGGGGTGTCGTCTGGAGCCAGAACAATTCGGACGACATCCGGTCGGACAACAAAGGCGACGCCTACCACTTCAACGGAAAAGGCAACGAACTGCTTGGCAAGGCGGTTGCGGACGCCATCCGCAAGGCCGGCGGCTTCGCTCCGAAGCAATAGTGAGTTGCATTCACAAATAGTTGAAAATGATGAAGTTATGTTTGATAATAAACGAACTGCCAATTAAATCAAAAGGTTTATAAATGGTTAAGGCTTTAAGTGGAATCGTGGCGGCCATGATGATGGTGGTTGGCGCGGAGGCGGCGACGCATGTGGAGTGGAAAAACGAAAAGGTCGTCGTCCATTGCGACAAGACGGACGAATGGGACAAGAAAGTTCGCATCGACGATGCCGTGACATGGAACAATCGTCCGACGGCCTGTTGGGAACACGCCAAGACGTCGCTTATCCGTCTGCCGAAGGCACCTAAGGACTGGTCCACCCATTCCCATGTACGGCTGTTCATGCATTCCGCCAAGAAGACGGATTCCGGTTTCATCATCATGCTGGAATGTGAAAATCCCGCGTCTGAAGGTCCGGACTACTACCATTTGCGGTTTTATATCGACTGGGAAGGCTGGAAGGAATTCCGCGTGCCGATCCGTAAGATTGCCCCAGCCCGCAACCCGTTGGGATACGATAAGATAGAGGGTGTTCAATTCATCTCGCAAGGATGGGGCTATACGACAGATCCGCGTGCGGTCATTCATTTTGGCGACATATCGTTTATTGATTCAGAGGAGTATATGATGACGGAAGAGGAACTTTTCGACGCATTGGATTTTGGCAATCCCGGCCTGGAAGAGGCTGGTAAAGCATGGGCGAAAAAAGATGTCGATGAGACACGGAAGCTGACGGCGGCCTATTTCCGCAACCGCACATCCGTCCCATGGCGTTTTGATCCGCATAATATCAACCGCAACATCCGCCACAACAAAGCGGCGGCTGACAGGACGGTCGCCGGCGGAATGACTGAAGTTTGCGTCGATTACACATATCCAAATGGCGATATTGACTGGCTTTACAACCATACGTTTGCCGATCCGAAACTGCCGAACAACAACGAATGGCAGTGGCAGTTGAACCGCATGGGCTTCTGGGGCAATCTCGGCCAGACATATTGGGCGACGCAGGACGAAATCTATGCGAAAACATTCGTCAAGCATTTGCGTTCATGGACGCAGCAGTGTCTCGAGCCCAATGATTCCGGTAATTATGCGAAATCGTCATGGCGGACGATTGAATGCGGCATCCGCCTGCTTGGTTCATGGCCGACCGCCTATCATTATTTCCTTCATTCTCCGAGCTTTACAGATGCGGATCTGATTCTCTTCTTGAGGTCGTCTCTTGAACAGATGCGCCATCTGCGCAGATATCCGACGGGCGGCAACTGGCTGACGATGGAGATGAACGGCATCTATACGTTCGCGTCATTATTCCCTGAATTCAAGGAGTCTAAGGAGGCGCGGATGGATGCGATGGATCGTATCTACAAGAGCATGAAAGGGCAGTTCCTGCCGGACGGCGCGCAGTTCGAACTGACGCCCGGCTACCATCAGGTGGCTCTAGGAAATATCATGGCGATCGCCGATTCAGCCGTGCGCACCAACCACTTGGATGAATTGCCTGCTGATTTCGTCGCGTTTTTGGAAAAAGCCTTCGAATACAATATCAAATTGGCGACACCGAATCGCGACATGCCGCGCTACAACGATTCATGGCGCGTCGATGTCGTCAATTCCTCCCGCCGTGCGATGTCGTATTTCCCTGAAAACACGACGTTCCGCTGGATTGCAACAGACGGCAGGGAAGGGGTGGAACCGCCGTACAAATCGTGCTTCCTGCCGTGGGCTGGCTTTACGGCGATGCGCTCAAGTTGGTCGCGTGACGCGAATTACGTCAGTTTCGACGTTGGTCCGCTCGGCAACGCGCATGTCCATCAAGACAAACTCAGCCTGTCGATTTGGGCAGGCGGACAGGACATTTTGTTCGATGACGGCGGCGGTTGCTATGAATCGTCGGCGTTCCGTAGATATGCGACATCCGCCTATGGCCATAATACGATTCTTGTCGATGGCAAAGGACAGGCTCGCGACCACCGTGATCCAAAGAATCGCATTGTCACCGAACCGATTGACGCGCATTGGATTTCAATGGATGAATACGACTACGCTAGTGGCACTTACAATCAAGGCTTCGGAAAAGCCGATGATTTTATCGCGACTCAGACACGGCAAGTTCTTTTCCTCAAGCCTGGAATTGTGCTCGTCGCGGATACATTGCAACCAAATGACGATGAAAGTCACACGTATCAAGCACGTTGGAATGTGAATTGCACACAGTTGAAAGATGTCGTGGCGAATCATCCTGCATTGGCGACGACGTTGGAAAAACAGAAGAATCTGGTGGTCGTGCCGTTGCTGACGGATGGTCTTGAGAGCCGTTGGGTGTCCAAGCAGGAAACTCCGGAAGTCCTTGGATGGTATGTGATTAAAGATGCCGGCCCATATCGCCCTGCCGCGACGATTTGCCATACGGTCAGCGGAAATGGCGTGCGCCGTTTCCTGACGATGTTCGTCATTTTGGAGCCCGGCGAAGAGTCGCCGATCAAGAGCGTGAAACAGTTATCAGCCAAATCGGCCGAAGTGGCTTTCGCAGACGGCCGCATGATGACAGTCGCCATGGAACTCGACCAATTGAATTATTCCATAACGGAAGCCGCCCAATAAACGTTGAATCACATATTCTGTAGTCCGCAGAATACACGGAAGAAACAGAATGGCTAGCAGACGTCGGCTACTTTTCAAAGCCATCAACTATTAAAAAACGATAGGTGAATAAGGCTTTTCGGCCTCCGTCTGCTTTTATAAGATTTGATTATTCATCTTTTGTACCGAATCGTTTCAGTCGTTCGCCATCCATGCGCAACTGAATCCATTCATCCATCTGGCGGGCTCCAAGCGATTCATAGAAGTCAAGACTGGGCGTATTCCATTTCAGGCAGCTCCATTCCAACCGCCCCCAGCCGTTTTCCACGGTGATTTCGGCCAGCCGTTTGAGAAGCGCTTTCCCGACGCCTTTGTGACGGAACTGCGGACGGACATACAAATCTTCAAGATAGATGCCCGGCCGCGCCAGCCACGTGGAGAAGTTGTTGAACCACAAGGCATAGCCGACCTTTTCGCCGTTGTATTCGGCAATCAAAACTTTCGCGAAGCCTTTTACAAAGATGTTTTCACGCAGCATGTCCTCCGTCGATTCATCCTTTTCCGCGGAGCGTTCATAAACCGCCAGTTCATGGATGCACGCCTTGATGAACGGCACGTCTTGTTCGGTTGCATAACGAATGGTTGTCGCGTTGCCTGGCATATCTGTTCCGTTCTGTTTCATGGTTCTAGTTTCCATCCGAAATCGCCTGTGTAGATCATGTTCCGCGTCATGCCGCCGTCGATGCAGATGTTTTCCCCTGTGATGAATCCAGCCTTGTCCGAAGCGAGAAAGAGCACCATGTTGGCGATGTCCAACGGGTTGCCGACACGTCCCGCGAAATGCTGCGTGGCGTCCGGACCGTCGTATGTCTTGAACGATGTGTCGATCCAGCCTGGAGAAATGGAATTGACGCGAACTTTTCCGGCAAGGCTCGCGGCAAGCCCATGCGTCAGCGCGGCGATGCCGCCTTTCGCCGCCGTGTAGCTTTCCGATTGCGGCTGGCTCATCCTGTCCCGTGACGACGAAATGTTGATGATGGACGCGCCTTCGCCGAAATGGTCTTTGAACAATTTTGCTAGATAGAACGGCGCAGCCACGCCTACTTTCTGCGCGTGGATGAACTCCTCATATGTGCATTCATCGATGCCTTTGAAAAGCGGCGGGGCGTTGTTGACGAGAACATTGACATGCCCGCTTTTCTCCAAAACATCTGCCGCAAAGCGTTCAAGCGTATCCTTTTCCGCGATGTCGCCGACAAACCATGGCCCAGGCTTGACGTCGATCACATGGACGATGGCGCCTTCGCGCGAAAAGCATTCCGCGCAGCATTTCCCGATTCCGTGGCCTCCGCCGGTGATGACGACAATTTTATTTTTAAATGACATTTCCATTAGTGGATCGCCTCCAGTTTTCCGCTACCGCTGATTCCATAAGCTTGTGGGACATCGTCCTCCAGCAGGACGCTGAGGTACTGCTCCATGTGCGGCGCGAGACTGCCGCGGCGCATGTCGTCCAATGTCATCCATTCCATTTGCCCTTCTGCGGATGATTTCAACTCGCCCGTAAACATGTTCGTTCGGAACATGAAAACGATGTATTTGGATTTTGGGATATTGTCCTGCCAGACAGTGCTTTGCGGCTTTTCTGGCACTTCCCATTCGACCACGCCGCACATCCGTAGGTTTGAGACGGTCAGCCCCGTCTCCTCACGAATTTCGCGAATGGTTGAAGCCGTGATGGATTCGCCATATTCGACATGCCCGCCGGGGAAGGTCAGCCCGCACCATGGATTCGTCGGTTTCGGCAACCGATGCTGCACCAATACGCGGCCATTCGTCGCGTCTTCGATCATGCACATGTTGCAGAGGGTGACGTTCATTGCTCGTTACCCACGAAAATGGCTTCGCCCATGGAGGTTAGGACAAGAACCGCCT
This sequence comes from Victivallales bacterium, assembly GCA_017554445.1. Classification (GTDB taxonomy): domain Bacteria; phylum Verrucomicrobiota; class Lentisphaeria; order Oligosphaerales; family Oligosphaeraceae; genus UBA1407. The sequence goes on along the minus strand of JAFZIJ010000195.1, from coordinate 4,791 downwards.
CTTGTTCGAACATCTCGCAGTATTTCTTCGCGATGGTCATCACTTTCTCCTTGGCATCGGCGGGCGCGACGATCAGCAGCACGCGGGAGTTCTCCCGTTCCGTCATGTTGCCGCTTCCTTTCCAGTGGCCGATCGCCTCCATGGACGTATAGCCGTCCGGAAACGCCGTCGTGACATGCTCGTCGCAGAAACGCCGCCAATCCGCCTCGGTGATTTCACCGTTCTTGCTGGACATGCCGCAGAATATTTTTGTATTCCCGCCAGCCTGCATCCGTGCAATGGACGCAGCCGGTGAACGTCAGGAAGACGGCCAGCAGGAAGAATGATGACAGTTTTGTGAAGCGGTTGCTGAATGAAACCATAGTTTTAAGGTTGTGTTGTTATGATGTGAAGCTGCCGTGATTACGGCCATTCGCAGATTTCGCCGTCTTCTGGAATCAGCAGCCGAAATTTCATCGTCACGCCTCTATTTCTGGATTTCCTTCATAATGAATGCCTTGACTGCTTCCATGTCCGCCGTGGGCTCAAAGCGGGCGACGACGTTTCCGGCGCGGTCGATGACGAATTTCGTGAAATTCCATTTGATGTCGCTGCTGTTTTCATAGCCCGGATTGATTTTCGCGAGATGGCCGCGCATAAGATCCGCCATCTTCCCTTCGCCGAAGCCGTTGAACCCTTTCTGCGACTTCAGGTAGGCGTACAGGGGGAGCTGATGTTCGCCGTTGACGTCGGATTTCTTCATCTGCGGGAAGGTGGTGTTGTAGTTCAACGTGCAGAAGGTGTGGATTTCTTCATCCGTGCCCGGAGCCTGGTTGCCGAACTGGTTGCATGGTATGTCGATGATTTCCAAGCCTTTGTCGTGCAACTCACGGTAGATCTTCTCCAACGGCTCATATTGAGGCGTGAAGCCGCAGGCCGTGGCCGTGTTGACAACCAAAACGACCTTTCCTTTGAAACGGTCCATTTTCACCGTCTCGCCAGTCTGTGACAAAAGCGTGTAGTTGTAGAATTCCGCCGTTGCCGTTTCTCCTTTGTTCGCTGAACCAACGTTTTCATTCCGCTGGAATACGACCTCCGCGTTGCCGTTGCCGAGCGACTTCGCCAATCCCTTCGCATCGGAAATGCGGCCGATCCGCGTGTAGGTATAGGGCGTGTCGAACGACTTGTAGAAGACAACCAGGCAGTTGTCTCCCCATAGCATGACATCCCCCGCTTCGATGCGGCGGACATTTTCCGTCTTGGTCGGCAGCGGCTTGTCCAGATTGGCATATTTCTCATTTCCATTGAGTTCCGTCATGGAGAGGCGCATGGGAAGCCGCTCCGCCAGAAGGCGTGCCGCATCCGTGTCGGCAAGCGTCGCCGTGTAGTCCGTCCCGCCGATGGCAAGGCGGATGGTCCTGTTTTCCGTTTTCATCGTTTTTTCCGTTTGGGTGGTTGAAGTTGCGTTGACGGTCGATTGCCCAGCGTTGTCCTGCTTGGCGCATGCGCACATCAGCAGAGGGGTGATGGTGAGAAACGACAATGCCAGCAGCCGTCGCCGACCATGCGAACGCGACGACACGGAACCAATGGAATCTCGTCTGGAGACAACAGTTGATTGGTTGGTTTGTTTCATGGTGGAGTGTTTGGCTGTGGTGGATAATCAGGCGGCGATGCCACCGCCATTTGTTTTTGTTTTATTCGTCTTTTTTCATGAGCGGGACGCCGGCTTTCCAGGCCTGCCCGACCTTTTCACCCGAAGCGTAATAGCCATGGCGGAACTGGTCGAAGGTCAACGCATCCAGTTTCTCCGGAACGACTTTTCCGCTTTCGTCCAGAACGCTTTCTTCGGCGGCCGTGTTCACGATTTTTCCCACGATGCAGTAGAAGCTCTCCGTGTTGACGACTTCCGCCAGCTCGCATTCCATGACGACGGGAAATTCGTCGATGACCGGGGCGTTCACAAACGTGCTTTTGACGGCGGTGTATCCTGTCCGTTCGAATTTGTCCGTCATCTTGTTGCCGGTGGCGATGCCGAAGAAGTCCGCCACATCGATATGCTTGCGGTCGGCGAGACTGACTGTGAACGCTTTGCTTTGGAGGATGTTCTGCGTGGTTTTGTGGTCTTCGTCTATGAACAGGGCGATGCGGTCCGTATTGCAGATCATGCCCCAGGCGGCGTTCATCACATTGATTTTTCCGTTCGCGTCGTATGCGGCTATCATCAGAACAGGCATCGGATAGACGGCCTGAATGACACCAAGATTCTTTTTCATGTTGGTAACTCCTTTATAATATGGTGTGAAGATTAAAACAGGCTGTTCAGCCAGGCGACGACATCGTCCTCCGTATGATGGGAGGTCACGCCGATGTTGAGACGGCGTTCGATCTGGTTGGAGCCGCGTGCCGTGAAGCCTTTGAGGACGGTCGCCTCCGGGCAGGCCGCCTTCAGGTCGCTTTCAACGAGCGGCGCGCCGCCTCCGCCATGGGTGCTGAAGGGGATAAGAGTCTTTCCGGCAAATGGATGCGACTTGAGGAACGTCGCCATCGGCAGCGCGTGGGTGCCGTACCAGATGGGCGCGCCGAGAAAGATGATATCGCAATCCTCCGGAACGGTGATTGGCTTGATGGCTCTTTCCGTCTTCTCCTTGCGCTCCTTGCCAACCGCCTTGAGCGTTTCAAAATACGCATCCGGATAGGGCTCGTCCAGTTCGATGGCGATCATTTCGCAGCCCACATGCTTTTGGATCCATTGGGCGATGGTGGCCGTGTTGCCGACTTTCGACTGCGAATAATAGATGATGACGGCCTTGCCTGGAAGCTTCGCGGTCATGGGGATCGTGGCTTCCGTGTTGCGTTTGCGGAAGATGCAACATCCGGCCAGCGCGATCGCGGCCACAAGGCAGATGGCGAGAATAATGATGACTGTTTTCATGAATGGTCTCCGTTTGGGCTCTGGCAAAAATCAATCACCATAATGTACATCTTGCAGTAACGGCAAGTCAAGAAGGCGCGACTTTTTTATGGAACGCTTTTTCGTGTCGTCTTAAGGTATTTTTCAAAAGTTTTTATTTTGCCTGATTTTCATCTGTGAGTTTCAGAACCAGCCTTGGCACCGTAGCCCGATGAATTCTGCTTGCTTTTATATCAATATTTATATTGAAAATATTAAGCTATTATACCAGCCTCGGTGGCAAAACTATCTGTACTACTCATTTTCTTGTTTTTCTGAAAAAATTATCTCCATAGCTTAGAGCTTCCGCATGAGATATTTTACAGCTCGCGAAGCGATGACAACCGCCGAGCAGACGGAGGCCATCTTGATCTTCAGCAATCCATCATGTTACGTCCACTCAAAACCTTCAGCACTTCGGCCGACGTCTGCGAGGCATTGATTGTATTATCAGTGTAATCTGTGTGATCTGTGGTTAAAATTTCGTGTCTTTTCGTGTCCATTAGTGGTTCTATATCAATAATTTGGTTGCGTCTTTGGCGCTCAAGGTAATCTGTGGTTTCCTTGACAAAGACATTTGAGCAATTTTGAAATTGCGTCATCTTGAAGATGATTCTTTCCCGCAGTATTTTTTGAAGACGTCGAAATAGCCGGGCTCGATGATGCTTGGCCCGTCGCAGACCATCAATGTTTTGCCGCCGGCGGCGAGAATCTGGCGGATCTCCCGTTCCACATCGGCCGGAGTCTTGTAGCCGAGACTGATGTTGGAATTGGTGTTAACGCCTTGGAAGGGAATTCCTTCCACATGCGGATAATAGTCTTTCGCATGCTCTGTCACAAATTTCGTATAGTATTTTATTTTTTCTTCCGGCCACTGGAAATACCATGCGACCGTCTGTCCGCAGTAATCCGCCTTGATGCGATTTCCATACAACGGCAACGGCTTGAAATCCGGATAGGCGTGGATGACGATCTTGAATTCCGGCCGTTGCTTTTTGACGTAGTCGATGACATGGTTGTAGTAACCGACCAACTGTTCCAAATAGAAATCATTCCGGTTTTCAGTCGTGTCTTCCAAGTGTTTGTCCGCCAGATATTTCTTGTATTTTGCGAGGCAGTTTTCGCAATAGCAGCCATGATGGTTCATGTAGCCGATGTAATCCATGTAGATGCCGCTGATGCCGTCGGGAACCGTGCTGAGAATTTGATCCAGTTTTTTGCGTGTGAGGGCAAGATCGTCGTCGCTGATGAAGCATTTGATTTCCGCGTCGTTGAGGGTGTCGATATCGGTCACCATTTCGCCGCCGTAACGGTGGTTTTTCTCGCCTTTTCGCATGCTGGTGATTTTCATCCGTTCATCGCGTGGCATGGCCGGATCGAGATCCTTTCCGTTGATGTAATTGAAATGGCGTGTCTCCTCTTCGTTCATGACCTGGCAATGGGGGCCTTCCGGCGTGAAGCATGTCCAATAGCCTCGCATTTCGTGCTTTGTGGCCAGCTCGAGTTGTTTTTCGCTATAGACGATGATGTCCGTCACGCCCGCCTGCGCATATTTTGCGGCGGTTTCTTCATTCGTCGGCGGCCCCCATGAGAACAGCCGTTCAAATTTCATATTTTCCATGTTGGCATTCTTTTCCATCGTCTTGCATCCGGTGAACAACATGATCAGGCTGGTTAAAAGGAATAGTGGTTTCATAAGCGTTTTTGACGTAACTTGTGCATTAATTTCAATTATAAATGTTAGTATTGATGACGGTATATGACTTACTTGGTCACCGACTTGGTCACTGACTTGGTCACTGACTTGGTCACTAACTTGGGTAGTGACTTTGGGGGGGGGGGCGCATTTTTCTTGGGGG
>JAFZIJ010000194.1 GCA_017554445.1 Victivallales bacterium | reverse complement strand
TCCAGAACTTCCAGAACTTCCAGAACTTCCAGAACTTCCAGAACTTCCAGAACTTCCAGAACTTCCAGAACTTCCAGAACTTCCAGAACTTCCAGAACTTCCAGAACTTCCAGAACTTGAATATGATCGGTCTTATTGACTGCAACAACTTCTACGTTTCCTGCGAACGCGTCTTCAATCCGCGCCTAATAGGACGACGCGTCGCCGTCCTGACGAACAATGACGGCTGCGTCGTGTCCCGTTCGCCGGAATTCAAGAAACTCAACATTCCTGTCGGCACTCCGTACTTCAAAATCAAGGAGTTGGAGAAGCCGCTCGGGCTTATTTTCATCTCCAGCAACTATGAATTGTACGCAGACATGTCCAATCGCGTCATGTCCGTTCTGCGACAGTTCACGCCACATCTTGAACAGTATTCCATCGATGAAGCGTTCGTCCACTTCAGTCTTCCGGAAGATTCTGATTACGAATCGCTTGCGATAGAACTTCGTAGCCGTGTCCTGCAATGGACGGGCATCCCGACAGGCATTGGTTTCGCCTCCACGCGGACGCTCGCCAAGCTCGGCAGCGAAATCGCGAAAAAACAGACGAAGACTGGCGTTTTCGTCGTGCCGAAAAATGCGCAAGACATTCTGCGGGAAACACCTGTGGGCGACATCTGGGGCGTCGGCCCGCGTGTGGAAAAACGGCTCATGGCCCTCGGCATCCGCACGGCTTTGCAATTGATGGAAGCCGATTTGCCGTGGCTCCAAAAGAAATTCAGCGTCTGTCTCGTCCGAACCGCCTTGGAGCTTCGTGGCCAGGCCGCCACGGCGGCGGAAGACTTCGGCCATCCCATGAAAACGACCGCCTGCACCCGCATGTTCGGCACGCCGATCGTTGATTTCGAAGAACTTAGGGAAACCGTCGCCGATTATGCGGACAGTGCGGCCGCCCGTATGCGCGAAGTAGGAAAACAGGCCGTCGGAGCCTGTGTGTTTTTTCTCTACTATCCGGAATACTATCCAGTCGCACTGCCGGAAGGCAGCGCGGAAATCAACGTCATGTTCGGCCATCCAACGAACAACAGCGCCGAAATTTTCGCCATGCTCGCCCCCCATCTCCCGAAGATTTTTCAGAAAGGCCGTCGCTACAAGAAATCCGGCGTTATTTTCTTCGGCCTTGAAAACGGGACACTTACACAACCGGAGCTCTTTCCCGAACCAGTCCGCACAAACGTCAGCGACCGCGTCATCGAAACATTGGACACCATCAACCGACAGTTTGGCCGTCGCGCCGTCCACTGCCTTTCGTCTGGCCTCACGCGCCCATGGACCATGCGCCGTGAGAAACTTTCCTCCCGCTATACGACCGACTGGGACGGCCTCCCGCGTACACGATAATCTTTATAAATCGATATCTGAAATAATGACGCAAACAAAATCATGTCTGAATACATCCGTATCAATGACAATATTTCAGATCTTCTCAAACGGTCCAACCTATTTCACACCATGGCTTTTTTGACCAGCCCCATGGCTTTCCGATGCGACAGATTGAATTGCTCCTCCAACTGCTCGACTATCTTCTCCATGGCGACACCCGCATTTAGAAAACCGTTGATTAGTGCATTAATACCTAACTGAATACCGTTCTCTAAACCGCGTTTTTCGCCACGTTTCTCACCTATTTTTATACCATTTTTTTTACCCCGTGTCTCGCCCTTCTTCTCCCAGAACCGTCTTGCATAGCACATATCAATTTCCTCCTTGTCATTTGATACTTCCAACCTCATCCCTGTATAAGCATTGATTAGGTCAGCCGCCTCCGGCGAAAGATGTCGAAAACGCTTGCTTCGGCGCATGGCTCGCTCAAGTGCTTTCGGTTCTTTTGCATGAACAATGGCGTTGGCGACTACGCCAATGTCCGATATAAACGAATCCACAGGCCGACGGCTGATCTCCGTAATGGTCAACATATTCATCCGTATGTCATTCATACAGTTTGAGATGCGACCATTCGGACGCCGTTGCAACTGGCTGAACCGTGTCGCTCCAGACCAGTTGCCAAGCCCCATGTACAACATGAGTATCAGAACCGATGGCAAAGGCTTGATGCCGCCTTTTGGGTACCCACGCCCCCTACTCGACAACCTACGCACAGCTGTTGCCAACGTGTGATCTTCATACTGCCAGATTCGTAACGGCATGAACCGTGATGGACGACTCTGTCTCTCAAGCCCAAGCATGATCTCTTTCGTCTCACCCCCTTCTTCCAGCATGAACATTTTTATGAGATCGTCTATTCGTTGTCGTAGAGCGGGTTGTCCATCGCCTTTTGACATGGACATCACCTGAACGGAATCCGCCTCCCGTAACCGTGACGGATCCACGGCGAAACCATATGCTTTGAACGCCATGTTGACGACATCCGTAAATGGCTCTGCATTCGCGAAATACGCCTTGAACGCCAAATCCTTTGCTCCCATTCCTGCTCCATTCAATATTATGTTCAATAGATAAGATAATCTATAATGTCATGAAATCAATAAATTCATATGAATTTTATTAATTCTCTAGGCATTTTTCATACAATACACCAGATTTCATAAAATGAAAGCAATTAATTGAAATTTAATACATGTTTATGACTTTTTATGATTTCTTATGATTCTCTATGATTTTATAGGAATTAGTATGGTATAAAGAAAGAAAAATTATTATTATTATTCTTTATTATTGATTATTCGATTTCATTATTGCATCTATTGCTATAAAATTCAAAGCAATTTTATGAAAAAATACAGAAGAGAAAAATGTACTTAAAAACAACAAAGCCGCAACTCATTGGAATTGCGGCTTTTAAGATGGTGGGCGCTACCGGACTCGAACCAGCGACATTTTGGGTGTAAACCAAATGCTCTAACCAACTGAGCTAAGCGCCCGTTATTCTAAATTTAATGTAATACCACTCATGCAAGTGGTCAAATTTTCCCGATAAATCAAGCGGCTCTGCGCCAATCCAAGAGGCATTTCTCGACGATTCGACAAAAAGCGTCCGAAAGTCTTGCTCAACGACACTACCATAATTCCACAAAAGCATTATATTATAAGTTTCATCATTTTCATCGAAATGGCTATTATAATTTATGGTATGAACACATCAGGGCAAATCTACGAATTGAAAAGCGGCGTGCAGCACTATGCATGGGGCTGCCGTTGCCGCGACGGAAAGACTCCGTATATCGCGGATCTTCTAGGCGAACCGGCCGGCAAGACGTCATGGGCGGAACTGTGGATAGGGGCGCATCCGTCGCTTTGCTCCAAAATCATCGCGAATGGCGAAACGGAACCGTTGAGCACCTTCATCGCGGCTGATACGAAAGGTTGCCTTGGCGAGAAAACGCTAAAAGCTGGATACCAAGAACTTCCGTTTTTGCTGAAAGTCCTCAGCTGCGAACGCGCCTTGTCCATCCAGAGCCATCCGGATAAGACGACGGCCGAAAAACTCCATGAAAAGGATTCGCGCCATTATCCGGACGCGAACCACAAGCCGGAGATCATGATCGCCATCACGCCGTTCAAGGCCTTGGGCGGTTTCCGCAAGACGGAGGATATCGTGGCGGATCTGGACAGGCTGGATTGTGTCCACGACTGGCGGCAAGTCTATCAGGAAGCCCGATCCATCACCCCGAAAGCCATTTGCGAAACATTGCTGAATCTTCCGATGTCATTGGTTCGCAATATGTTGACAAATCTTCCCAAAGAACTGGCGGCGCGAAAGGAACGCACAGAACGAGATGAACTGGTCCTCAATTTGATCAAGCAATATCCCTGCGACCGCGGCGTCTTCTTCGGCTTCCTTCTCAACATCATCAGCTTGAAACCAGGCGATTTCCTGTACATCCCGCCAAATGAACCGCACGCCTATCTGAACGGCACGGGCGTGGAATGCATGGCGAACAGCGACAATGTCATCCGCGCGGGATTGACACCGAAAAACATCGACATCCATGTCCTGCTGAACACGCTGACGTTCAAATCGGAAACGGTCGCCGCGGCCGCGCCGCAACAAGACGGCGACGGCGTCCGCCTATATGCATGCCCCGCACGGGAATACGAAGTGCGAATTTTCGACAATGTAAATGTCGATTTTTCGGAACGAAGCGGCGTTCCAGGTGTCTTATTGGTTCTCTCAGGCTCATATGAGCTGACGTGGCCGGGCGGACGGGCTGTCGCGAAACGCGGCAGCAGCTGGTTCTTCCCCGCGTCGCTCAAAGAGGCGACGGCCAAGCCGTTGGAGCCAGCCAGCGAACTGGCGATGGCCACCGTCCCCAAGGCGTGAGAAAACAACACTAAACAAACCATTAACATATAAAAAGAAAACAACAAGTCGAAGGTAAAACAACAATGAGTGAAACAAACGGAAAAGATTTCAACGACGTCATGGAACGTGGTCTGAACCAGTTGACGACGACGATTCGCACTGGTGAGAAGGTGAAAGGCACCATCACGATGATCGGCAAAAGCACGGTCTTTGTCGATGTCGGCGCCCGCATGGACGGCGTTATCGACCGCATCGACCTTCAAAACAACAAAGGCGAGTTGAAATACAAGGAAGGCGACACGATCGAGGCATTCTGCATGGGCTGGACGGATGACGGCATCAAACTGACCGTGAAGATGAGCGGCGACATGGTGGACAGCTCCGTCGAGCAGGCTTTCCATGACCAGATTCCGATTGAAGGCAAAGTCCTGTCGGAGCGCAAAGGCGGTTTCGGCGTGCAGGTCGCCAGCGTGGAGGGCTTCTGCCCGTTCTCGCAGATAGACGCGCGCGGCGTGAAGAAGGAGCCTGCGGAATACATCGGCCAGACCTTTACGTTCCTTGTGACGGAATACGGCGAAGACGGCCGCAATCTCGTGCTGAGCCGCCGCAAGCTGCTGGATCAGGAAGCCGCGAAGGATCGCGAACGCCTGAAAGACAGCCTGCGTGAAGGCGACATCATGACGGGCACGGTCGTGAAAGTCATGGACTTCGGCGCATTCGTCGATTTGGGCGGCATCGAAGGCATGGTCCATGTCTCCGAGATGAGCTGGGGCCGCAACGTGAAGGCGGAAGATTGCGTGAAAGTCGGTGATGAAGTGCAGGTGAAGATCCTGTCCATCGACTGGGGCGGTGACGGCAAGCGTGAACGCATTTCGCTGAGCATCAAGAAGGCTTTGGGCGATCCGTGGGAACGCATCCCGCACGAACTCGGCTACGCCGCCGGCATCAAGCGGAAGGGCAAAGTCGTCCGCCTGACGGATTTTGGCGCGTTTATCGAACTTGAACCGGGCATCGAAGGTCTTGCGCATGTTTCGCAACTCGGCCAGACCGAACGTGTTGACAAGCCGTCGGATGTCTTGAAGGAAGGCGAAGAAGTCGATGTGACGATTCTCGCCGTTGATTTTGACAAGAAGCGCATCTCGCTGTGCATCGGCGATCCTATCATAAAGGAAGAGAAGCCCGCGAAATTGACAGCCGAGCAGGAGAAGGAAGTCGAAGAGATCGAATTGCTGGATTCTGGCGCGGTTTTGGAAGGCGAAGTTGTTCGTCTCCAGCCATTTGGCGTGTTTGTCGCGTTGCCGAACGGTCAGACGGGCCTGCTCCATGTGAGCCAGACGCCGTTCGCGCGGTCTGGTGCGGCTTCGACGCGTGCGTTCTACAAGGCCTATCCAATCGGCAGCAAGATCCAGGTGGTGGTCCGCGAAGCGAGCCGCGACCGTGTTTCGCTGACGCTTGCGGAAACTCTTGAAACGGAACGTGAGCAGAACCGCACGGAATCGATGGATGTGAAAGATGAAGGCGACGCCAATTTCGGCAGCCTTGGTGATTTGTTCGGCGGCCTCAAGCTGTAAGTTTGAAGCAACCAACAATTGTTGTTTTTTGAGGTGATTGAAATGACAGAAACGAATCAGAATGCCAAGTTGGAAGAGGAACCGATGGCGACATCGGAAGAGGCGGAGGCCGTGAAAACGGCCGCCGAGGAAGAATCTGCCACGAAGGCGGAAGCCGAAGAGCAGAAGCAGGATGCGGAAACGGCGTCTTCGAAAGAAGGCGGCGACGAGAAGAAAGAGACTGATCCGAAAACCGAAGAGACGGCGGCGGAAGCCGAGCCGGACTACAAGGCGCAGCTGGCGGAGTTGCAGGACAAGTATCTTCGCAAGCTGGCCGAGTTTGACAACTACCGCAAACGCATGGCCCGCGAGTTCACGGAAGCTCGCGACCAGGCCCGCCGTGCCACCATCGGCGATTTCCTGACCGTCTATGACTACTTCTCCATGGGCATGTCCGCCATCGAAACGGCGGCGGACATCGCCGTGCTGAAACAGGGCATGGAAATGATCTGGGCCGAATTCCAGCGTGTGTTGGACGGACTGAACGTGAAGGAAATCGAAAGCGTCGGCAAGCCGTTCGACGCAAACGTCCATGAGGCGATGTCGCAGGAGGCGAGCGAGACGGTTCCCGAAGGTGTTGTGATCCGCCAGTGGAAGGCGGGCTTCAAAATCGGCGACAAGCTGTTGCGACCGGCCATGGTCGTCGTCAGTACCGGCAAGCCGTCTGAACCGGAACCGGAACCCAAACCGGAGCCCGAACCGGAGCCGACAAAGGAGCCCGAAGAGGAGGAAGGGCAGAAAATCCATGTGATCACCGATGATGATGATCAAACGAAAACCGCCGGGACTGAAACAGATGCGGTTTCCGAATCCTAAAGGGGGATGACCGATATGTCAGAAGATTATTATAGTATATTGGAAGTGCCGCGTACGGCGACACAAGACGAAATCAAAAAGGCGTTCCGCAAACAGGCGATGAAATACCATCCGGACCGCAACCCTGGCAACAAGGAAGCGGAGGAGAAATTCAAGCAGGTTGCAGCCGCTTATGAAGTGCTCAGCGATGAAAAGAAACGCCAGATGTACGACCAGCTTGGCCACGAAGCCTACACGCAGGGCCACGCAGGCGGAGGGCCAGGCGCGGGCGATGGATTCGCCGGAATGGACTTGAACGACATTCTCAATCAAGTCTTCGGCGGCGGGTTCGGTGGAGGCGGTTTTGAAAGCTTTTTCGGCGGTGGCGGCGGACGCAGCTCCAACCGTCCCCGTAAAGGCAATGATTTGCTTTATCAGTTGCAGATCAGCTTCGAAGAGTCGATGTTCGGCGTAGAGCGGGAAATCGAAATCCCGCGGAAAGAATCCTGTGCGCGTTGCGGCGGAACGGGTTGCGAGCCCGGCTCCTCCAAAAAGCAATGCCCGCGCTGCCATGGCCGCGGCCAAGTGTCGATTTCACAAGGCTTCTTCAACATGGTGCAGACCTGCCCGCAATGCCAAGGCACAGGTGAAATCATCGACAAGCCTTGCTCGGACTGCCGTGGTACAGGCGAAATTCAGCGTCGCAAGAAGCTGAAATTCCGTATTCCCGCCGGTATCGATGACGGACAGCGCATCCGTCTGGCCGGCGAAGGCGAAGCGGGCCGCCGAGGCGGGCCATCGGGTGATTTGTACGTCGAAGTGCATGTCGGTGAAAGCGAACTGTTCGAACGCGACGGCAACGACCTCTACTGCAAGATTCCGATCCCGTTCACGACGGCCGTTCTCGGCGGTACCGTTGACGTGCCGACCATCAGCGGCAAGAAGGAACTGACGATTCCCGCAGGAACGCAGCATGGCACACGTCTGCGTATGAAAGGCATGGGTGTGCCCACGCAGTCACGCGGCCGCGGCGACCTGTATGTCGTCATCGCCATCGAAATTCCGACGAAGCTGACCTCCACCCAGAAAGACCTGCTCCAGCAGTTTGAAAAGGCCAGCGAAGATACAGGCATCTATCCGAAAGTCAAGGCCTTCATTAAGAGGCACTTCGGAGGATAAGACCAGAAGCGGAGCATTCGGGGAGAACGTCAATGAGATCAAAAGCACTTTGGATGTTGGTTTTGTGTGCGACGATGGCCGCTGGTCACGCCCAAGAGGCGAAACCGGCGGAAGCACCGCGTGAAACTGAAGCCCAGACCATCGCCAAATGCCTGCGCGATTTGAAGAGCGACGATGTGGATGCACGCCGCCGCGCCGCCATGGTCATCGGCAAATACCGTACGTCGGCGACGGAAGCGGCTATCATCCAATGTCTTCGCGATCCAGATCGCCAGGTCCGCCAAAGCGCATTAGTATCATTAACGGAAGAGCGTTTTCTTCCTGCGGCGGCGCGTATGGACGTTTTCCGCCTGCTTCTGGATCCAGACGTCCATATCCGCCGCCTCGCCTCCGCCATGATTCCGGAGGCGAGCGGTGTCATGATCCGCGGCCCTATCCAAATTCGCAGTAATACAGTTATTCAGGCTGGCGGCAACCGCTCGGATACCGACAACGCCGAAGCCCTGCTTATCCTCAACCAAGCATTGGATGATGAAGATTTTTCCGTGCGGCGCAACGTCTTGTCCGCCGCGCGTTATTTTCCACAACCAATTGAACCTGAACGTCTTGAAAAATTCTTCAAGGATGAATCGAAGGAAGTGCGCGTTTTGGCGTTGATACTCTACAGCCGTGCGCCTCTGCTGGAAGAACAGGCCATCAAGGCCATCACGCCATTGGCGGATGATCCGGAAGCCGCTGTCCGAATGGAAGTCGCCAAACTGGCCGGTCGTTATATGAAAGGCGATGATATTCTTGCCAAACTTCTGGAAGACAAGGATATCGGTGTTCGCGTAGAAGCCGTTCGGGCGTATGCGAGTCGCACAAATCCAAAGGCTTTCGAGCCGTTGAAAAAAACAATTCTTGATGAAAATATCTCCGCCGACTACCGCCGATTGTTGTTGGTGCCGTTGAGCAACTTTGATGAAGAGCAAACCGTGCCAGTTTTCGAAAGTCTTCTGAAGGGAAAAAACGTCAAGTTGGCGGCAGACGCCATAAACATGCTTGCGGGAGGTCGCTACCAAAAGCTACCACCCGCCTTTTTCGTACCCTATCTGGATGCGCAACATGAAGATATCCGCAAAGGCGCCATGCGGGCTTTGAACATCCAGAGCCGCGAATTGACCGCTAGCGACATCCAATTGATCATGAAAAGCAAAAGCCATGAAGGCAAGATGTTAGGCCTTCGGATGAGCTCGCGGTTGCAACGTGATGAACGCCTTCAGCTTATGCAGGACGCCTGTCTGGACGACGATGTGGAAGTCCGCGTTTACGGCCTTCGCGAAATCGGCCTCTTGAAACCGGAAGGTTGGGATGAAATGCTTCTGGCCTCTCTGGAGGATCCAGAAGAGCAGATTCAACAGATTGCGGCCGAAGGTCTTAGCCGTTTTCCCACAGAAAAGATCCAGAATGCCTTGCGCGAATATCTGCCGAATTGCAAGGATATTCGCGTACAGCGCATGATTCAGCGCGCTTTGGCACGAAGACCGTTGCAAATAAATGCTCCTCTTGTGAGGTGAAACTAGTCTTCTAGCCCTCTAGAAGCCTAGAAAGACTAGAAGTCTAGAGAAACCATCACTCTTTCAGAAGTTCCTGCCAGCGGGCGATTTGCTCCGCGACACGGACGGGCGCCGTGCCGCCTTCCAAGGCGCGGCCTTCCACACTCTTGCGCGGATTGAACAACGCAAGGCATTCCGCCGTCGCCGTCGGAATGACGGTCTTCATGTCGTCCAATAATGCTTCGTTGAGCTTGATGCCCTTCTGATTGCAGAACGCGACGAAACCGCCGACCTGACGGTGGGCTTCGCGGAACGGCGTGCCGTGTTTGACAAGCCATTCGGCCAAATCCGTCGCTTCAAGAGCGGGATCCGCGGCGGCGGCGGCCATGTTCTTCTCGTTGGGCTTCAACGTCGTCAGCATGGCGGACATCGTGGCGAGCGTCAATTTGACGGTGTCAATGGCGTCGAACAGCCCTTCCTTGTCTTCCTGCAAGTCGCGATTATACGTCAAAGGAAGGCCTTTCATCGTCGTAAGCATCGCCATAAGATGACCATAGACACGGCCTGTCTTGCCGCGCGTCAGTTCCGCGACATCCGGATTCTTCTTCTGCGGCATGAGGCTGGAGCCTGTCGTGAACGCGTCGCCGAGTTCGATGAAAGCGAACTCCTGGCTGAACCAAAGGATGATATCCTCCGACAGCCGCGAAAGATGCATGGCGATGATGGACAACGCCGAAAGGAATTCAATGATATAGTCGCGGTCGCCGACGGCATCCATGGAATTATGGAGGATGTCATCGAAACCAAGTTGCTCCGCCGTGAATTTCCGATCCAGCGGAAGCGTGCATCCCGCGATGGCACCCGCGCCTAACGGACAGCGGTTGAGGCGTTTACGGGCATCGGCAAGCCGTTCGCGATCCCGTCCGAACATTTCGACATAGGCCAGCAGATGATGGGCGAAAAGAATCGGCTGCGCATGCTGGAGATGCGTGAAACCGGGCATGATCAGATTCGGCCAATCGGCGGCAAGTTGGACGAGGCTGCGTTGCATCTCCTTGACGTGCAATGAGATGTCATCGGCCTCATGGCGCATGTAGAGCCGTTCATCCGTCGCGATCTGGTCGTTGCGGCTACGGCCTGTATGAAGCCTCGCTCCAGGCTGGCCGATGCGTTCCGTCAAACGCGACTCGATGTTCATATGGATGTCTTCGAGCGCGATGGAAAAATCGAAATTGCCGTCGTCGATGTCCTTTTTGATGTCGTTCAGGCCGGCGATGATTTTGTCGGCATCATCCTGCGATATAATGCCTTGCCTGGCAAGCATTTTCGCATGGGCCTGACTGCCTTGGATGTCGAATGGATACAGACGCCTGTCATAAGAGATGGATTCGCTGAATTTCTGGACGAGTGAATCTGTCTGTTGGGTGAATCTACCGCTCCACAATGCCATAATTAATTGTCCGTAAATAAGTTAAAGGTTAAACGTTACGATTCAAAATCATTGATTGGCTCGCCACTCCCCGCGAAGCGGATTCAGACCGCGCCAACTGACTATGAATTTCAAGCTTCCGCATGACGTTGTTTCCGCTTGCGCGAAGCGTGACGAACCGCCGAGCAGACGGAGGCCAATTTGATCATTTTTTATTAACATATCATATTTTCATATAATGTCATCAGCAATATGGCCGACGTCTGCGAGGCTTCTGTTTATTCCGTGTATTCAGTGGACTCATTATGAACATTCGTGTCCATTCGTGTCCATTCGTGGTTCTATTTAATCGTTGGAAGGCGTGAACGTCAGTTTGCCCGACGTCGGATCGATCTCGGATTTGGTGATGCAGTCGAGAATATGCGCGGCGGCCGACGTGATATGGCCGGCCGTGAAGCCTGTCTCCGCAAGCTGCATGAAGAACGTTTCGGCAAGTTTGTTGACGACTTTGATCGGATTCTTGAGAGAATTGATCATCAGCTGCTCTTCTTCGTTGCGTTTGTCTCCCGCATCTGCGATGACGGACTGGCGGAGCTCCTTCGAATTCAGCACGACGCTTTGGCGAAGGTAGTCGTAAACCTTTGAGTTCTCGATGACTAGCGATGCAAACGGCGAGATGAGATTGAACAGCTTGCGGCGCACGGCGTCGTACGGCGAATCCGTATCCTTGTCCTTCGGGCCGCCCGCAATGAGCAGGCCGACGCGCGATCCTTTGACGGTGATCGGATTGATGATAATCGGAAACGTGATGCCATCGATGCCCGCGTCAACCCGCCCGATCTGATGGATGTAGCGACAAAGCCACAGGATGCTGTGGAGCCGTTGCGGCACGTAGAGGCGATGGCCGATTTTCACGTTGGGGCTGTCGATACCGACGACGGATTTGACGATAAGCTCCTTGCGCTCTTCGTCACGGAACAGGAAGACGGCCTGTTCCGTTTCCATGAGGCTGCACGTCATGCTGGTGATATGGTCAAGTCCTTCCTCCAGAGTGCGTTGCATGGTCAGCGCCTCCGACAGGAGCGTCAGTGTCTCAAGATTTTTTTCAAAGTCGTTTTTCATAATGTGTTTTCCTATGTGCCGCCAGCTACATGCGCGAAGCGCATTTGCAAGCGGTTACGATTGTCACGCCCTACGGGCGGCTGTTGGTTCTCGGTACTACTCCGATTATTTTAAGTAATGCATTCTCCAGCGAGACGCGCGGCGCGGTGGATGATGAGATGCACTGCCAGAGGGCGTCCCGTAGCGTGCGGATGGCTTCGATGATCTCCTGTGGCGTGTAGCGAACCGCTTGCTCCGCAAGCATTTGCACACGATACGGATGCATCGTGACAAATTCCGTCCCGTCACCCACCCATTGCTGTTTCTGGTCGTCGCTCGCGCCTTCCAATGTCCGTTTCAGGGAGACTGGATTGGAGATTTTATTGACGGCCATGAACAGACGGATCTGCAAGGCCTGACGGAAATACGTGGCGGCGTTGAGAATCAGTGAACGGGCCGCGCGGTCTTCATCCTTGCTCTGCTCCGTAATGACGTCGATGACGCGGAGGCATTCCTGCAAGTTGCGTTGCCCGAGCACGTTGCCCATGGCCCAGTTGAACTCCTCGCCCTGCCCTACGCAGACTTTCTGGACTTCCTCCAACGTCGGCGGCGTGGAGTCCGCCCCCTTGTAGCAGATGATCTTCTCCAGCTCGGAATCGATTCGGGCCGTATCCGTTCCAAGCACGTCGATGAGATATTCAACGACGTTGCGGTCCAGCTGCAGCCCTTTCTCCTTGGCTACCTGCTGGATGCACGCCGTCATCTCCGCCTGCCAGTTGCGGTTCATCTTGTCCGGCTTCGTGAGAAGCATGACTTCGCCATGGGCCATGCAGGCCTTGTAGAGGGCCTTCCGCTTGTCGATGCCCGGCCCGTCCATGATAATGATGATGTCCTCCGGAACGCCTTTGGCGATCGTTTCCGCAAGCTCCTTGAGCACCTTGCCAAGCGGCCCCGTCTTCGAGCCTTCCGCGTCGAAACCAGAGAAATGCTTCAGCCAGACGGTCTTCTTCCCGCCAAGAAACGGCGGCGATTTGACGGATTTCAGGAGGTTGATGACAAGAGACGGATCCGCCCCCGCATCTCCTTCCTGGAAAACATCATACGCAAACGGATCGGGATTGTCGCCAGCGTATTGGCGGACAATTTTGTCCGCCTGCGCCGTGATCTGCGATTCGTCGTTTCCGGATATAAGAAAAAGATTGGCCATTGCTATTGCTGTTGTGCGATGGATTCAAGATGGATGCGATTGAAGATGTCCATCACGAAATCCTCCCCGAGGCCGAGCTGTTTGCCATGTTCAATGGCTTTGGCCAGAACTTTCTCCCAACGGGAGGTTTGGAGGACGGTGATGCTGTTGTCACGCTTCAAGTCGCCTATTTCACGGGAGATGCGCATGCGATGGGCAAGCGTCGTCAGGAGGGTGACGTCCAATTGGTCAATGGCGAGCCGCAGTTCGTCCAATTTCAATTGGCCTTCTGGATTTTCGGATGTCTGGTCGCGCAGCACAAGCGTCTGCATGAGCATGCGAAGCTGTTCAGGCGTGAGCTGCTGCTTGCTGTCCGACAGAGCGGCGGCCGGATCAATGTGAGTTTCAATCATAAGCCCTTGGAAGTCAAGATTGAGAGCTTGCTGGGCGATTTCCTGGACGAATGTCGCGTCGCCTGCGATATGGGACGGATCGCAAAGACACGGGAGGCTCGGCAGACGGCGTTTCAGCTCAATGGCGAGATTCCATGCGGGCGCGTTGCGGTATTTGCCCGAAGCGATGCCGCTGCAGCCGCGCAAAATGGCGGCGACGCGTTTCACGCCCGCCTGCGCAATCCGTTCAATCGCGCCAATCCACAGCTCCAAATCCGGATTGACGGGATTCTTCACGAAAACAGGAATATCGACGCCGTGGATGGCGTCCGCTATCTCCTGCACGGCGAACGGCGTAACGGTCGTTCTCGCGCCAATCCAGATCGCGTCAACTCCATGGGCAAGAGCAACTTCCACATGTTTGGCATTGGCGACTTCCACGGCGAACGGCAGGCCTGTTTCCGCCTTGGCATGGGCCAGCCAGTCGAACGCGGCCTCCCCCGCCCCTTCGAACGTGCCCGGCCGCGTGCGCGGTTTCCACACGCCCGCCCGCAGGAAGGCGATCTGTTCCTTCGGCAGGGCGCGAGCCGTCGCCAGAAGCTGTTCTTCCGTTTCGGCCGAACAGGGTCCTGCAATCAGCATGCGCTGTCGGGACGTCAGCTGGACGCCCCATTTGGGAATAGGAGTGAAGTCGTATGGCATGTTTTCACCGTGCGAGAAGATTTATTCAGAGATTATAATATATTACTATAATTTAAATAGAAAACCTTACAGCCAGTTTTCAGGAAAGAATCAATGGAATATGCGCGTGTCATCATCATGGATATAGCCTACGGCGGCGACGGTGTCGGCCGTCTGGCGGATGGATCGGTCGTGTTCGTGCCATTTACAGCCGTCGGCGACGATGTGGAGATTGAAATCACGGAACGGAAGGCCACCTTCTGCCGCGGCGCCGTGCGGAAGTTCGTGGCGGCCGGCCAAGGCCGTGCGACGCCGCTCTGCCGCTACTATGGTCGTTGCGGTGGATGTTCCTATCAGCACCTGACTTATGAAACGGAAGTGGCCTGCAAGGCGAAACAGTTCAAGACGCTGATGAGCCGCGTCGGCAAATTCGAAACGTTCCCCGAACTGGAATCCGTCAATCCGGCGCCGCAGGATTACGGCTATCGCAATAAATTGCGTCTGGAGCCCGGCGAACGGACGTTGGAAGCCACTGGCTACTACGTCCCCTACGGCTATTTCGAACGCGACAACACGACGTTCATGATGGTCAAAAGCTGTCCGTTGGCGCAGGAGGCCTTGAACAAAATGCTGCCGAAGGCCATCCGCAGCGAATGGGGCAAACAGAACGCCAAACGCAAAGAGCCATATCCGTTGACGTTGCGCATCACGACGGATGGCGATTGCTGTTTTTATTTTGGACAGGCTTCGCAAAAGCTTTCATGGCTGAAAGAAAAACTGCTCGACAAAATGTACCGTGTTCCCGTTGGCGGCTTCTGGCAGGTGAATCCTCCTGTGGCGGAACGACTTCTGCAAATCGTGAAATCATGGTGTGAAGCGCTTCCCGCAAAAGGCCATCTGCTCGACATCTACGGCGGCGCAGGAACGTTCACGATGCAGCTCGGCCCGATGTTCAGCCATCGCTCTCTCGTCGAAAGCGACGTTCCCGCCGTCAACGCGGCGGATTTCGCTCTTCAGGAGGCTGGTCTGATTACAGAACTATGGAAAGGCCCCGCGGAAGATTTTCTGTCGGCGAAGGATGGCCCGTTGGCCAACATCGATTTAGACCAAACAGTCGCCGTCATCGACCCGCCCCGCATGGGCTGTTTGCCGAAAGCCATTTCCGCCCTGCGCGACCGTCCGCCGAAATACCTAATCTACGTTTCTTGCAATCCCGCTACGCTCGCCCGTGATCTGAAACTGCTTTGTGCAGACGGCCTCTACAAGCCAGAAAAATGCGCCTTGTTCGACATGTTCCCCCGCACAGCGCATTTTGAATCGGTAGTTCTTTTACAGAAAAGATGAGCCGAGAATACAAATGACAATGACCAGCAATTCAGACTAATAGAACAGAGTAGATGCGACTCAGATTTATTAGCAAATTCGGAGTTTGTAGAGAACTTGACTATGGAAAAAGAACTGTCGGAAATGACGTTGGAAGAATTGTGGGATTTATTCCCCATCTTCCTTGTTCAGCACGATGATCAGTGGAACGAATACTACAAAGAGATAGAATCCACCATTACAGGCCTTTTGGCAGGTTATCCTGTTAAAAGAATCAGTCACATTGGAAGCACAGCGATACAGGGCATATGGGCCAAGAACATTGTTGACGTGATGGTTGAGATCTCTGAAAAAGCAGACATGGAAGAAATCGCGCACATTTTGGAACAGAATGGTTTTATCAAGATGTCCGATGAAAAAAGACGGATTTCGCTTAATAAAGGATATACAAAAGAAGGCTTTGCGGATAAGGTTTACCATATTCACCTTAGATATACAGGTGATAATGATGAACTGTACTTTCGAGACTATCTGAATGAGCATCCACAAATTGCAAAGGAATATGAAGCATTAAAACTGGAATTGTGGAAGAGATATGAGCATAACAGATATGCTTATACCACTGCTAAAACAGATTTCATACATAAGTGGACTGAGAAAGCTCATATGTTATATGGCAAAAGATATTGACAGCGGCTAAGGAGGTACCATGTTAAAAGATTACGAGATAGATAAGCCTGTTCTTGAAACAGATAGACTGATTATTAGAACTCTTAACGAAGCAGATGTACCAGATTTGAAAGAATGGTTGGCAAGAGATGATATTTATACCTATTGGGGACGAAAGGCTAGTAAAAATGAGAAAAATCCGGAATTGATGTTTATTGACGCTCGTCCTTGGGTGAAAAGAAAACCATCTCCTGATTTTGATTGGGGAATTGTATTGAAAGAATCCAATAAAGTGATCGGTATGATTGCAGTATTTGATATACAGAATTCGAGGATGGGAGATATAGGGTATCGTATTCATCCTGAATATTGGAATATGGGAATTACCACAGAAGCACTGAAGGAAGTAGTAAAGTTCGTTTTTGAAAATACAGAAATTGAACGGCTAAATGGGCGTGCTGATGTTAGGAATATTGCTTCAAATAAGGTTCTTGAGCGATGTGGGTTCATAAAAGAGGGGACAATCCGACAAGGCAAAATGGTTTCGGTCTATTGTGACTATAACATTTACGGTATGCTTAGAAAAGATTATGCAAAGATATACTAAACGATTGCATCGTCAAATTTCAGTTTATCGACATGTTCCCCCGCACGGCGCATTTTGAAAGTGTCGTCTTTTTACAGAGATTGAGCAATATCTCAAGATAAGGCCTTGGAAGTGCGCTTAGTTATAATAAGGAAAACATGCATAATGGAGTTTTCATTTACATCTTTTTGCAATTATACTTTTGATTGGGATCCGAAGAAAAAACAGCATACGTGCCTTTGGCTTAAGGAAGAAAATCCGGATATTGGTGGCGGTAGAATCCGGATTTCGGATATAGATAGGCTGAGAGATTATCCTAATGAAGATACTGTAATGATTTCAGGACTCAGGCAAGATACTTTCGAGTATTTTATAAACACTTATGGCAACCAATTTAAAGCAATCCGTTTTTTCAAAAACAAGTTTATAGAAGACTGGTCACTGCTTGGAACACTTCCAAATATTCAGTATCTATATTTTTTCTTCAATCAGCGTATTGAGCAATTTTGGGATATGAGCGCCAATCATGCTTTAACAGGATTGGCAGTTATGGACTTTTCAAGAATAAAGAATATCGAACTTGTCAATACTGCGCCGAAACTTGAAGATTTCAGAATTGGAAATGAAATGTGGAGTACAGTGATAATCGATTCATTTATGCCACTTGCAGGTACTCCAATTAGACATCTTTCTTGTACAGCGAAAAACATTATGGACCAAGACTTATCTTTTTTGGATTCAATGCCTTATCTTGAAACATTCGATTTTACCACGAACTTATTCACGACCGAACAGGTTGCATGGATTGCTGCAAACCATCCAGAAGTGTCGGGTTGTTCAATAACACCATATACTGGATACCCGACAGATAAAAAACCTGACTCTGAGGGTTGGGTTGTCGGAAAAAGAAAACCTTTTCTTAAATATATTGGAAACGAAGAAAAAATCAGAAAATACGAAAACGCTTTTAATGAACTCAAGAGAAAATATACAGATGTTTCTTACCACGATGCTTTCCCAAATGGATAAAACACAACCAAATGGCTTTCAGGTGTAAGTTTAGGTAAACCATTCAAATTACAATTGAAGGAGAGTAGATGATGAAATATAAGATTGAAAAATGGGAAACAATGGACTTGCTGGTGCATGCAAGGGATTTTCATACCGAAACTAGTGAAAGAGAAATCCCGGAGTTCTGGGATGAATATTATGCAAATGAAGCATATAAGAAGATTCCCGCCTATCTGGCTGTATGCGCCCAGAAGAAAACAGACAAGAATGAATTTCGTTATGGGATAGGCTGTCAAGCATCCGATGTAGAAGGCGTTCCTGAAGGATTCGAAATCTTGCATATTCCGGAATACACATGGGCCATTTTTAAGTGTGTCGGCCCCATGCCGAACGCGATTCAGAATATGTGGGAACGAATTAATAAAGAATGGCTTCCGACAGCGGAATATGAAATGATTCCCGATTATGATATTGAGAATTATCTTCCCGGCGATCCCACGTCACAAGATTATGTAAGCGAGATATGCATTCCCGTCAAAAAGAAGTAACAGGGACAATTTCAAAACTGCTCAAATGTCTATGTTAAGGAAACCACAGATTACACAGATTACACTGATTTTTCACAGATAGCCTTGCCGCCGAGGCCGACAAAAATGCTTAAGATTCTGATTATAAAAAGAATATAAAAAACAAGCAGGATTCATCGGCCTATGGCGCCAAGGCTGGTTCTGAAAAACACAGATTATAACCAGGCTAAAGTAAGACTTTTGTAATTGCCTCAACAGATAAGAAATTCGAAGTCATTATCTTCAGTTAGGGGGTTAGAAAATGAAACTTTCAATAATCTTTGAAGAAAAACCAAAAAGATGGGGATTCAGGGGAGATCCGTATTTTTGGGATTACTTAAAAGAACTCGCAGAGAATATGGAGTTGATTTCTCCTGACGAACTGGAAGATTGGATAAAAAAGGAATACCTTTCTCTTTCAGGTAAGGCTCTGACCGACACATACAACGATTTTGCCGTCATAAAGCAATTCGCTCACGGCGGAATGAGTTCCGGCGGCGTTGATAACAAATGGTGGATGGAAGAAGGAATTCCACTGCTGAAAAGCAGGTTGACGACGTTCTGACAAATTCCAATAACAGATGTAGGTTGTTTGTCCAAACAATGAGCATGACGACAAAACAGTTTCAGTTATTATCGGATGTCAATCTCGTATGGGATTTTCTTGTCGATATCTATGATCGGGAGCATGGCAGCGGAATGCCTGCCCCGTTCTTTGAACATGCACTACAATCATCATGGATGGATTTGTCTTATACATTTCTCGACAGGCTGTGGTTTGACGGTGATAAAGTCGTGGCGTTTGTCTATTACGAATCACCGATGACCGACATCTATTTCAATGTCCGAAAAGGTAATGAATTTCTGGCGGACGAATTGATTGATTATGTCATGACGACTATGCCGAATTGGAACAATCAACAACAGTTGATTTTCTTCAACGGGCAGGAATTTCTGAAAGAAGCCGCTGCCAAACGCGGCTTCAAAATAGTTAATGAATATGATGACAGAATTTTTGATTTCAGACATGGACTGAATGTTGAACTGCCTGACGGATATCATTTTGTAAAGTCGGAAAATATTGATATTTATAAGTTAGCAAAGCTGTGTTGGGATGGTTTTGACCATGAGGGCAGTTTTGATGGATGGGACAAAGAGGATAAATCATACGAATGGACAGCTGCAAAGTCGTACAAAGGCGTGATGGGAACGTGGCTGTCGCCGTCGCCACATGCGACACCGGAGTTTAATCTTGTTATTGCAGATGATAACGAAGACTATGCCTGTTTTTCGGGCATGTGGTGGGTTCCTGAGAATCATTTAGCCTATATGGAACCGCTTTGCACAGCACCGAAACATCGACGGAAAGGATTGGCAGCGGCGGCTCTTACACAGCACTATCGAAGGATGAAGGCGTTGGGGGCGACGCATATGACGGGTGGCAGTAATCCGTTTTATGAAAAGATTGGATATGAAAAAGGATTTCACTGGACCTTTTGGAAAAGAATAAATTAAGGAAACCACAGATCACACAGATTACACAGATTTTTTTCACAGATTGCCTCACCGCAGGAGCCGACAATTGCCCGAAGGTTTGATTTGTAAATTACGAAATCCTATCAAGATAGAATTCCAACGGCTGCCTGCGGCTCGGCGGTCTGAAAAGCGCTTCGCGCGACAGATGGAAGACTGATAAAAATCTTTGTAAGAAAATGAATCTTGAAATTTTTCATATGAATGAATTTATAAAACATTTAAACCGAATAGAAGTTATTGAGACGATGGCCTGTACGGGACATTGCAAGCATTGTTCGGAAGGAGACCATGCGGGATTTACCGATCATCTCGACGGAACTTGCGCCGCCAAAGCGATTGATGAGATTTGCCTTGTTTACAACATCGACTCCCTGATGGTTTTCGGAGGAGAACCGCTGCTCTATCCTGAAGATGTATGCAAGATATTCAAAGCAGGCAAAATGGCGAGAATTCGACGGCGGGATTTGATCACCAATGGTTACTTCAGCAAGGATAAAGCGGCCATCCATGATGTGGCTGAAAAACTTGCCGATAGCGGAGTGAATCGCATCCTGCTTTCAGTGGATGCATTTCATCAGGAGACAATTCCTCTTGAACCAGTCATGACTTTTGCAACATGTATCCATAATGCAGGAATCAAGACAGAACTATCACCCGCCTGGCTTGTCAGTCAAGAAGACAACAATCCTTACAACGTCAAGACACGGGAAATCCTCAGGCTTTTTATGGATATCGGATTGGACATGGGAGTCGGAAATGTCATCTGGCCGGAAGGAAACGCCCGCATTTATCTCAAAGAGTATTTCGATTTGTCAAAAGACTATGTGAATCCCTACGAAGATGATCCAAAAAACTTACTGTCGGTCTCAATTGAAGCCGACGGGAAAGTCCTGAAAGGGAACATTTATCAAAACAGTATTATCAAAATACTGGAGGATTACAAACCATAAACGGTTCGACTTATTGATTGGTTCTTGCCATTTGAAGCAGTCTTGGCAATTCGCCAAGAAGGTAAAGCGGTATGTTCAGAAGGCCGTTGTCGAATTTGAGATTTTTCAGCGATGCGCGTATCGCTATCTGTGGTTTGTATTTCTCACGGAAACTGCGAAGAGATTTTGCGTTAAGGCTCAGCCCTGATTTGACCTCAATAGGAATAACGATGTCATTATCCTGTATAAGGAAATCAACTTCGGCTCGTCCGTCTGGATTGTACCAATAGCAAATTGGCGAATAATTCATTGCGAGCAATTGCTCCAAAACCAGATTCTCCGTAAGCCTCCCCTTGAAGTCAGAAAAGATGTCATGGCTATCGAGAATTACCGTCGGCGATAATTTCGCCAGTTTTCTCAGGATTCCGACGTCCGAAGGGAACAATTTGAAAATTTTCCTGTCCGCCACGGCGGCAAGTGGCAGTTCAGGAACCTCAGCCAGTTCAACCTTGCGAATCATGGAGGCATTCAGAAGCCATTGCATTGCATCTTCCAAATCCTTTGCTCTCGCGCCTTTGCGGACTTCGCCATAAATGAACTTGCGGTTCTCACGTGCGAACTGCGATGGTATTGACTGCCATATCATATAAAGTTTTGGAATGTCCTTCGACGGTATATGCTTTGAGAAATCAGATTCGTATGCCTGCATGACAGAATCAAGCACTCTGTCCGCTGCCCAGACATCATGTGTGTCTATGAACGTGCTCAAGGCGGCTGGCATTCCTCCAACTGTGATGTATTCACGCAGATAAGTGTTGAGTTTTACCGTGAATGCATCCGTAAGTGGCTCCAAAGGAATTGTCTGGAGATAATCCAAAAGACTTGGTGCCACTGACCGCAGATATTCGTTGAATGAACATGGATGCATTTCCATGATTTCAACTTTTCCCACGGGAAAACCTTCTTTGGAGGCTATGGTTATGCCAATGAGCGAGCCTGCCGCTGCAATCGCATATTCAGGTGCTTCCTCGCAGAAATACTTCAGTGAGTTCAAGGCACGTGGACATAATTGCACTTCATCTAATATTATCAATGTCTCCTGCGCAACGATGGATTGCCCTGAATACGCGGCAAGCTGTGCCAAGATTCTCGTTGGCTCATATGAACCAGAAAAAAAAGCGGCTATTTCAGGATTCTTCTCAAAATTGAATGTGACAACATTTCTGAAGTGAGTCTTCCCGAAATGTTCAAGAATCCAAGATTTTCCACATTGACGGACTCCTTTCAGCAACAGAGGCTTTCTTTGAGGCGACTCCTTCCATGCGGACAAGGTTCTGGTTATATCTCTTTCGATCATCATGATTGTATCGCTCCTTTGGGATAGATACATTAATTTAAATTCTCCTCCCTGATTTTGCAAATTATTTTGCAAATCTCGTTCGAGTTTTTGTGAATTTTCACATTTTTCCAAAGGAGATTGAACTGTTCAGCCATAATCTTCCCAATGATTCGTTGCTTCCATGAACTCACAACGATGAAACCAATCCAGCGGCGGGCAGGCTTATCGTACCGAAGGCGCATTGTGAATCGTAGTTGTTGATATTTAATAAATTTCAACTATATTTTTTGGATATTACTGATGTTTATCATGACATTTTGGAGATAGAGAAAAAGAATGAATTATTTTATTGAAGGTTTACAGGGAAGCGGCAAGAGCACGCTTGTCCAGAAGATTTCCGAAAGGAAACCGGATTGTGTTGCCATCAGAGAAGGCGAATACTCTCCTGTTGAACTGTCATGGTGCGCCTATATGGATGAAAAGGCATATCAGAAAATACTTGTTCAATATTCCGATATGCATCAGATGATAGAGGAAAAAACCTATTCCGAAGGCAATAAGAAGATCGTTTGTTATACAAAGATCAAGACGTCCAATCGCAGTTTTTACAAAGATCTGGAACAGTATGAAATATATAACAACCGCATCTCGTATGATGATTTCAAATCCATCATCCTGTCACGATATAAGGCGTGGAATCAAGACAACATGATCTTTGAATGCTCCCTGTTTCAGAACATTGTCGAAGACATGATTCTGTTCAGATGCGCTTCGGATGACGAAATTATCGAGTTCTATCAAGACATTCGCAACACGCTTGATGGCAAGAAGTATCATATTGTATATCTGAAATCCGATGATATTCGTGGCAATTTGAACGTGATCCGAAAAGAGCGCTCCGACGACAAAGGGAATGAAATATGGTTTCCGCTGATGATGCGATTCTTCAACGAATCCCCATACGCAAAAGTGAATGGCTTGAACAGCGAAGAGGATTTGATCAATCATTTCAACCATCGACAGGAACTGGAACTGAGAATATGCGAAGAGATATTTGCTGGCAAATACATAATTATCCCTTCAAAGGAATACTCTGATTCGCTTCTGGACAATAACGACTTATATCATGCAAATTGAATATGAAAAGGAGATGAGCGTATGCTGGAAAAAATGGGAGAATTCTTTGATGCCCGATTGGACGGTTATGAAGAGCATCAAATGACTTGTATTGATTCGGCTGATGAGTTTTATCCATATACAGCGAACTGTCTTCCACAGACCGTCGGTTCCCGCATTCTCGATCTTGGCTGTGGAACAGGACTTGAACTTGGGTATTACCTTGAACGCGTTCCCACGGCCAGAATAACCGGCATCGATCTAGCAACGGGCATGCTTGAAACATTGCGGAAGAAATTCCCCGGAAAAGACATATCACTGATTTTAGGTTCATATTTTACTGTCCCATTCGGTGAAAATGTTTATGATGCGGCTGTATCCGTTGAATCACTGCATCATTTTACGAAGGAGGAAAAGATTCCGTTATACACAAAGTTGAAAACTGCGCTGAAGCCTGGAGGTTATTTTATTCTGACAGATTATTTTTCACTATCCGACGAAGAAGAAACAAACCGCAGGCAGGAACTGATCCGCCTAAAGAAAGAACAGAAGTTGCCGGAAGATGAATTTTATCACTATGATACACCGCTGACCGTTGAGCATGAAAAGGAGGCATTGAAAACCGCAGGTTTTATTTCTGTGGAAGTGCTAAAGAACTGGGGGCCAACATACACGTTGAAAGCATACAGATAATGGAGAATTACGATGAAACGAGACCTTGGAATTGCACGTTGTGGATTGGCATGTTGTCTATGTTCAGAAAATATCAAATGCAAGGGATGCAAGCAGGACGGTTTTCTGGAACTTCCATGGTGCAAGAACGCGGACTGGTGCGAAAACCGAAAATGCGTGATTGAAAAGAACTTGAACGGCTGCTATGAATGCGAGCCGACAAAATGCTGCAAAGGGTTGTACGCTAAAAAGATCAAGGCAAAGGCTTTCGCGGAATTCGCCCGAAGATATGGTGTTGAGGAACTGCTGGACTGCTTGGAACGCAATGAGCAGGCGGGCATTGTCTATCATCGTAATGGCATCATGGGCGACTATGATGAATTTGATGATTTGGAGAAATTGATCCAGTTTATCAAAACAGGAAAACGATAATAGCAAAGGAAAACCATGAGTCCGGAAGCTGAAAAAATCATGGTCGAGCGTTTTGGAAAAGACACTGTCATTGCCTTGGCGACGACTGAAAATGGAATTCCTTCTGTGCGATACGTCGATGCATTTTATGAGAATGGCGCATTCTATGTCATTACATACGCGCTCTCGAATAAAATGAAACACATCAAGAACAATCCCATCGTTGCTATTGCAGGCGAATGGTTTACGGCACATGGAAAAGGCATCAATTTAGGCTATTTTGGAAAACCGGAGAATAAAGCAATTGCCGAAAAGTTGAAGATTGCATTTGCAGGATGGATCGACAATGGACATGTCAATTTTGATGACGAAAATACAATTATTCTGTGCATTGAATTAACAGATGGCCTCCTGCTTTCCCATGGAACAAGATATGAATTCTAACGGAGACGGAAGACGATAAGATATTGGACACGTGATATTAGACGATTAGACAGGACGAAACTTTTTAAAAACAAGGAAATGAACAATCGTCGTATAAGAAGGATTCTTTTATGGAATATACAACAAAACTTGTCACTATCGACGATTATGACGCAATCTTTGCGTTGTGGGACAGCACAGAACAAAGCAGACGGGCGTTGAATCCCGTCGATGACAGCCGCGAAGGAATAGACAGATATTTGCAACGCAATCCGAATACCTGCTTTGCAACGATTATGGACGGCAAAATTATCGGTGTCATTCTGAGCGGGCATGATGGCCGCCGTGGCATCATTCACCACTTGTGCGTTCATCCGGATTTCCGCCGCATGGGCATCGCGAGCCGTCTGGTCGCCATGGCCGAGGAGGCGTTGCAGAAGGAAGGCATCCAGAAGGTGTTCGGACTGGTTTTCAAAGACAACGATGTCGCCAACATCTTTTGGGAAAAACAGGGTTACATGGTCAGAACGAACCTGAATTACCGCAACAAGAGCATGAACCATCTCATTCCTGTCGGAAAATAGCGGACCGTTATTTATTATCCACCCAATGCGCATGGGCGTGTGACATCAGCTTGTCCGCGTCTCGTTCGGACATACCAGGGAAAAGCAGATAACAGGCTTTTGTACCATAGCGGTCCAGAAAACGATCCGCCCGGTCGATCCAGTTGTCAACGTTGCCTTCGTAAATTTGCACCCACAAGCACTTTCCGGCAGCGGCAACTTGATCGTAAATATCATACCAGCAAGGTGCCGCGCCGTCCGGTTTTCCGGCTCCCGCCGTCCATTGAAGCGCATCCAGTTCTTCGATTTCCATAATGGCGGGAAGATGACGGATTGCGTCAGGACCATCCAAATGATAAACAGAATGATTCAGCCGTTTCACCTGTTTCTTCATCGTCGGCAGCACAAATTTTCTATAGTGCTCAGGCGAAATCATCGCCGAAAAATCACACTGAACTTTTGCCACTTTTCCGCGCCCCAGCACACAGAAGCAATAAAAACTTGAAACACCTTCCGATGTTTTCAAGGTGTCATATAGCAGGTCATAGCAAGGGAAATATGTTTCATAAATCTCGTCCAACGCCTGCGAAACCGCTTCCGGTTCGTCGATCATATCGATCAGCAATTCCTCCGTGCCACGCAGGGCAGCCAGAATGTCGATGTTTTCCACAAGATCGGGGAAATTGACAATATAATCATTATTCCCAGCGGCTTTTTTCAATTCCTTCAAAACGTCGAAATGCTTTTTGAACCAGTATCCGTTCGGATCGAATGTAATAGGCTGTCTGTTCGTAATATCTTTTATACAAGGCTCATACCACACAGTGTTCGGGGTAAAGACAGGCTTTGAACCAAGATAGACGGCAAGCGAACCGGGGCCGATACTGGACGACGCCTGGGCGTAGCTGTCAGCAAGATAAAGATTGTTCTTCAGGTTTGCTATTGTCTGGCCCAATTTCAAATCAAGACCGATATACCGGTCCTCATCGTCTTTTGGCGGCGGAGACGGCGTTCTCGCCCCGTCCCGTCTGGCGACGACCCACATCAACGGAAGTCCCTTGTTGTCACGCCGCCACCAGTCTTCAAAACGATCCACCAAATTATCATTCTGATTTTGAAATATCATATCATCCTGCCTGTTGTTCAAGCATAATGTCTTAAATAATAATTAATTGTTAATTGTTAATTGTTAATTATGAATTATCGCAGATTGAGCAGTTTTTGAACCAACGCTTCGTCTTGATAGTATATCCCAAATCGGCAGTAGAATCCTTTTGCTCCAACGATGTCCGACACCTTGAAGAAATCCTCTATTCCACCGACCCAAAAGGTGCCCTTTCCGGCAGCTTTGATTTTCTTGTAAACGTCCAGCCAATGCATGGGGCCGGGTTTTCCATCACCAAATACCCACTGTATGGCGTTCAGTTTTGGCAACGTCAGAATCGTGTCGAGATGACATAGTTCTCCGACTCCGTCCAAATGGTAGATCGTGTTGTACAGCCGTTCTGTATCACGTTTCAACGTTGGCAGGACAAATTCTTTAAACATCTCGTCCCCAATCATATAGCAGAAATCGCATTGCAGAATATACGACGGCTTGGAACTGAGAATGACCGACCAATCCGTCCAGCCCATATGTCCGCCTTCAGGATGGAGGATTTTGGAGAAATCATCATAAGCCGCATACCATGCCGTTTCGATTTCGCCAATGAGACGCAAAACTTCCTCCGGTTCGTCGATGAGATCCATCAGGAGGTTTTCCGTGCCGCGCAACGTCGCCGCCACATCCATCACGCCGCCGAGATCGGGCATGCCGATGGCCACGACGCCGTCCCACCGTTCCATTCCTGCCCGGTAGATGTCTTTAATTCGTTTTGCCCATTTGTTCTCAGGATCGTAAACGGCATGGATATCGCGAATTTCCCGCTCTTTGTCTGGTGAGAACCATACTCTTCCAGAGGAATTATCCAACGTGGCGCCGCAGAACGCCGCCAGAACGCCTGGGCCAAAAGCGTTCAAGTTGACCTGCGGATAACCGTCTCCGACATATTCAAGCGTCGAGAGTTCTTCATCCATCTTTTCGATCAACTCCTCAGGCGACCACCGGAAATCCGCGCAAGAGGCTTGGCTGAGTTGCGGTGCGCGGGCTTTCCCCGCCGCCGGACGCCCGCCATAGAGGAGCAACGCCATGAGCGGCCTGTCCAGCTCCCCCTTCCACCAGCGGTCATAGTTCCCCATGACTTCTGCCATTCGCTCTTTTGTAAAGTTAATCGCCATCGCTATTTAGCCTTTCAAACTATGGTTTGGATGCATGAACATCCGATTGTGTGTTTCCAAAATATTTTTCTTGATAAAAGTGTACACGTTGCCATGTCACTTGTCAAGGATTTCAGGTGTTTTCAAAAATGATTTTTAATGAAATCACATCTGAATGCCAAGCAAGACATGATGAGATTTTCTCCGCAACCTCTTGAAATCTGTAGGATGATATGATACAATAATCTTGAACATTGTTTACGTACGAATTTGGCATTTGGAAAAAACAATATGAAAATTGCCAGTAATATCATCAAAGCGCATTTGAAAAACGTTTACTTCCTATGCGGCGGAGCCTATGGCGGCAAGACGACCATGGCCAAACTGCTTGAAGAAAAGCATGGTTTCCTCCGATATCGCCAGGGGGATCATTGGAACGAATATGCCCGTATCGCAAATGCAACGGAACAGCCGGCGATGAGTTTGGACAGAAGTGCGGACTGGCATGGATACTTTGCCCAGCCGCCTCGTCAATATGCAGATTGGTTGCACGCGAGCACAAGGGAGGAGGCCGATTTCGCTATCGCGGATTTGCTTCGATTTCCACAAGATCAGAAAGTCATCGTGGATGGCTTGATTCCAATTGATATTCTGCAAGAAATCAGTGATACCGATCATGTATTCCTGCTCTTCGCTCCCGATGAAATGAAACGGAAGCATTACTTTGATCGTGCGGATAAAGATGACGTATATCAGTTTATTCTTTCTTTTCCAGATGGGAAAGATTTGCTAATGAACGTGATAGAGGCTTTGAACATCGACAATGAAGTGGAACGACAGGCTATCATCCATAGCGGATTCAAGTATCTGGAACGAACGGATCATGATACAATTGAAAACACGTTAAGCATTATCGAAAAGCATTTTGGATTAAGATAACTGACAGAGGTAGTTTTTAGTATGAGAGATTACAGCGCACAGAACAAAAAGGCATGGGAGTTCAATGCGTATGATTTCTGGATAAAAACGGCTGGAACACCGGAGGAAATGGCTAAAAAGAATTTGGAGAATCCTAAAAAGATGCTCCGAAAATATGCCAAATATTTTGATGAGTTCAACGGAATCAAAGTCGCTAATATCTGCGGTTCATGCGGTAAGAAAGCCATTCCGCTTGCATTGCTTGGAGCCGATGTGACGCTGTTCGATATCTCCGAACAAAATAAACGATACGCAATGGAAGTTGCGAACGCAGCCAATGTCAAGCTAAACTATGAAGTGTGTGATGTTCTCGACATTGATTTGAAACAATATGGCGGATACTTTGATGTTGTTTTCATGGAAGGCGGCATCTTGCATTATTTTCATGATATCGATGAATTCATGAACATGATGGTTGCCCTTTTGAGAAAGGGTGGAAAAATGATCTGCAGTGATTTCCATCCGTTTACGAAAATCATGGACACTCTTGGCTTCCAGTGGCCTTCCATGAACTATTTCTCCACAGATGTCTTTGAAGGCGAAATGGCCCATGCGCGTTTTTTCGATGAAGAGACACGAAAAAACATGCCGAAATGCAGTTATCGGAAATATACCATCAGTGAAATCATCAATTCAATGATACGAAACGGCTTTACGCTAAAGCAATTCGATGAGCATCCGTCGTGGGAGAACGAAACACTGCCCGGTGAGTTTACTGCGATTGGAATCAAATTATAATTTTCGGAGGTAAAGCATCTGTATTCCCATGTCAATGACCAATACAATCCGCCATATAAGAAAATGACCGATGTGGTGGTCGAGCCGTTTGAATCCAACATAGACAACCACGAACAACTCAAGAAACGCAAACAGCGGAAAAAAAAATAGTCTTTGAATAGAAATAGGACGTTGGATGATGAACACTAAACTAATCGGTTTCTTCAGCGGATTTCCGACACATCATTTTACAGATGATATCGCCGACATCCTCAAACAGGAGCTTGTCTTTCGCAACAGTCTTGTCTTTGTCAGTGCCTGGCCAGATGATTACACCCAAAACGATGACGATTCCGACGGCATGCATAAAATGTTCGAAGAAAGAAACATGGCGTTCACGAATCATTACGTCATTGATCATCGTACAACGACAGATGAGGCAATGAATCTTATTCGCGACGCATCATGCATCTTCCTCATGGGGGGGAATGCGACTCTGCAAATTCAGCTGATTCGAGACAAAGGACTTCTGGATGCGATTCGTCAAAGCAAGACTGTGATTCTTGGTGTGAGCGCAGGCGCCATGAACATGGGAAAACACACCGTTGACATATACGAATCTCTGACACCATACGATGGACTGGGATTCGCAGATATAACAGTAAAAGCACATTATCCATTGGAAGAAGAGCTCTTACAAAAAGTAAAACAGGTTTCCATGGAGCTTCCTGTGTGCCTCATGGAAAACGAAAGCGCTATTTTTATAAAACAAGATCGTTTTATTCAAATTGGACGAATTCATCTGATGGTCAAAGGTGAAATACACCCATTAACACAGAAAGATTTGAAACGGATGAAGATTTGATATGAACAAAGAGTGGTCGGAATTGAATAAAACCATGCAGTTGCAGCTCAAGAAAGAAGCGATCTGGCAGGCTGGTATCGATACATTGATTGATCTGCGAAATCAGCTCATGGACATATTGCTTTCTTTCAGGAAAGATTTGACACGAGAAGACTTTGACGCCATTCCTTTCATCAATGCGGATGGCTACCATTGCAAGACGATTGGTTATTCAATATGGCATATTTTTCGTATCGAGGATATTGTCGCTCACACGTTGATCAATGGTGATGATCAGATATTCTTCTCTGGAAACTATCAGAAGCGAATCCATTCGCCAATTGTCACAACAGGCAATGAATTTGTGAAACAACAGATCGCGGATTTTTCACGTCTGCTTGATTTGGACGAATTATATGCCTATATTACGGAAGTGAAAAGAAGCACTGAAACGATACTCAAAAAGTTGCCATATGACAAGCTGAAATGGAATGTTTCAAATGAGAGGAAAGAAAACCTCAAATCATTGCACGTCGTCAGCGCAGATGAAAAAGCATATTGGTTGATCGATTACTGGTGCGGAAAGGACATCAGAGGCTTGATTCAAATGCCTTTCTCAAGACATTGGATCATGCATACGGAGGCGTGCTTGAAGATAAAAACAAAACTTGTCCATTGTGAAAAATAAATGGAGATAATTCAACATGAAACTCAAAGAAGGAATAGGCTGGAAAGCTTGTTATAACGACGAAAAAGGCGTTTATGGCGCGGAGGTGATGTTTCAAGGATCATGGGATCTTTATGAAATATCCGGTTCGGTTTTTGACAGTCTTTCAAAAAGCATGGTTGGTGGCGAAGCGGAAAAACTGATCCAAACTGGACGGCATCTGTATTCACATGTAAACGACCGCTACAATCCACCCTATACCATCGTGCTCGACGACGATTACGCGATTTATTGTCCATGGATGGCCAAAAGCGAGCCTGTTGGAAAGACATGGAGCAAAGAGATGACCGACGCGGCAGTCGAGCTATTTGAATCCGAAAAGGACAATCGTGAACAGCGAAGAAAGAAACGTGAACAGCGCCCAAAAAAATAAATGACGATCAAATCATGAAAATCGAATGTGAACGATTGCTGCTTTATCCGATCAGTGACAAGGAAATGGCCCAGTTGATTGAGAATGAGCAGGATGCGGATTTAAAACAGGCTTATTCGGAAATGTTGCAAGGCTGCATCAACGAACCGAAAAAGCGGATGTGGCATGCCGTGTGGTTCATGGAACTGAAAAGCCAGCCGGGAACAATCGTCGGCGACTTGTCCTTCAAAGGCCTTGCCGCAGACGGCATGGTGGAGCTCGGATACGGCTTGCGGGAAGGCTATTGCGGCCATGGCTACATGACGGAAGCCGTGAAAATCATTGCCAAATGGGCCCTTGTACAAGAAGGCGTGACAAGAGTCGAGGCCGAAACGGTGCCCGATAACATAGCCTCGCAAAAAGTGCTTGCGAACGCAGGTTTCGTTCCTACAGGAAAAAATGGTGAAGAAGGGCCGAGATTCCTGTACAAAACGATATGAGATAATTATATGTGCACAAGCATCGTTGTTAATAAGAAGAAAACCATCGTCGGATGGAATCTTGATATTCTGGACATCGTTTGGCGTGTTCGAAAGGCGGCAAACGGCGTTTACATTGAAATCGACGATCCGAAAGAAGGCTGGCTTCCGCTGTTCGGCGCGAATTCACGCGGCGATTTTGTCGGAATGCCAACCTGTTGGCCATTTGACGAACGGAGCAATCCCGCAGGTGACGGTGAAAATGTCATCCTGCTGGATATTGATTTGCTGATGCAAAAGAAAACACTGCAGGAAATTCATGAAATCGTTGAAAAACGACCTGTCTATAGTGTTCCAGGCTATACCTTTATGTCGGCATTGTCGGATGCAGACGGAAATGTGCTGTATATTATTCCTGGACAAGGCAACTTGTATTATGAAAAGCCTGAATACAAGATTATGACCAATTTCTCCCCTTTCAAACAGGATGCCGAAACCCATCCATGGATGGGTTGGGACAGATATCAGAAGGCGGATGCCATATTGCAAAATGCAACCGATGATTTTGATGTGACGGATTGTTTTGAAATTTTGCAAGCGGTATCGCAAACTGTTTGTCCGACAGAAGTCTCCATGGTGTTCGATGTGCAGGAACGAACGGTGCATTGGTGCGAAAAGAGAATGTGGGACGCGATCCAGACGGTGAAGCTTGTAAACTGAAAGGAGTTTGATCATGAGCACAATATGCGGGGCACAATGCGAAGGATGCAATTTCAAGGCTAATTGCCATGGATGCACAGAAACCTGTGGCAGGCCATTCGGCGGAGCATGCATCGCCGCGGAATGCATTAAAGCATGCGGCAAAGAAAAGTATGCAGAATTCAAACAGAATCTGTTGAACGAAATCAATGCATTGTTGCAAACAAACAACATCCCGGCAGCGGATGCGCTTAATGAACTTCCAGGCTTTTTTGTCAACCTGCCCTACCCTCTTCCAAGCGGCGAAACAGTGAAATTTCTAAATGATAAAAACGTGTATCTCGGAACACAGATTGAAGCGTCAGATGGCTGTTACGGTGTCATTGCCGATCAGCATTTCATCCTTGTCTGTAGCTACAAAATCAACGGCACGGAACCAAAACTGATTGCGTATAAAAAACGTTAGGAAATATCTCGAAGAAAATTAGCGAAACGATAGTAGTACATCTCGTAGGAAGTGGCGGAGGCGTCCACGCCTTTGCAAATTAACAAAAGGAGCAAGACCATGAGATACAATGTGGAAGGCGACAACTTGCCAGTGCTGAAAGTCTATCTGGAAGCGGGAGAGCAGATTCAATGCGAAGCAGGGGCTATGTCATGGATGGATGAAGGCATCGAAATGCAGACATCCGCAGGCGGGCTGGGCAAAATGCTTGGTCGCGTGTTCACACATGAAAACGCCTTCATGAACACCTATATCGCCAATCAGACGGGCGAAATCGCATTTTCCTCCAAATTTCCAGGCTCCATTCGCGCCGTGGAAATCACGCCTGGAAACGGGTTGATCGTCCAGAAAGGCTCCTATCTGGCGTCGGTCGGAAACTTGACGAACGAAGTGTATCTGCAGAAGCGTTTCAGCACAGGCTTCTTCGGCGGCGAAGGCTTCCTGATGCGGAAATTCAGCGGCACTGGATTGGTCTTTCTGGAAATTGACGGTTCCGCTCATGAATACGACATCCCGGCGGGATCCTGCAAAATTGTCGATACAGGTTATTTGGCGGCCATGAGTGAAAGTTGCTCCATGGAAATCCGTTCTGTCAAAGGACTTAAGAACATGCTGTTCGGCGGCGAAGGTTTCTTCAACACCGCCGTGAAAGGCCCCGGCAGAATCATTCTTCAAAGCATGCCCATTAGTTCCACGGCCACGGTGCTGTATCAATTCATGCCCCATTCATCCCATTGATGGTTCATGAGAACAATCACATAGAACAATATAACTGGAAAATCATAACATCATATCACGTTATTTGGCAGTTAAGGAGGTAATTTTGGTAAAAAAAGTTACCTCCTTAACTGCCTTCTTCAAATCAGTGAATTTCGTAACATGAATCCTATGGCTTATGTATATACAATAAAAGCTTTTGAACAGCTTCAAGTATTTGGTCTTTATTCAGAAAGAATATAAACCAATGAAAATTTATTAATAGAAAACATATGGATTATAACATTTAATATTTGCCAAAAGAAGAATGGAAAGGGACTCCCCTTCCAATGAAATACACGACCGAGGAATATTTTGATTTGGAGATAGTGGAAAACACCGATTCATTTCAGGTGCAGATGGTTAACCCGAATATTTCATGAAAAATGCCTGAAAAAGTGGCGGATTTTATATAAAGTGTTATATTATAATAGCTTACAAAACAATATAACATATAAAACCCGCCATGACAAAATGTACATCTCCATCGATAGTTTTTCAAGGAAAG
>JAFZIJ010000193.1 GCA_017554445.1 Victivallales bacterium | reverse complement strand
ATTATTTTTTGAGGTATTGATAATGATTAAAAATCCAATAGTAGTTATGGCCATGTGCGGTAGCATGCTGATTGGGCAGGTTGTTCCAACTGCTTCCGAAACCGCGAAAAGCGCCACTGACAAAGCCACCGACAATCCGTTGGTTATTACCGTGGAATGTAGTCGGAAATCGCATCTTGTCCATGTCAATGAGCCATTTGATTTCATCATCACGGCCAACAAGCCGAAGAAACTGAAAGTGGTTGTTTCGATGGACGGAGAAGCGATATTGAATCGACTTACCGTCACGCCTCCGGCAAGGGTCCAGGCTGTGCTGCCGCATCCGGGATTTGTCCGCTGCGCCGTTTCATCGTTTGAAAAGGACAGCCAGCCTGTCTTGTGCGGTGTCGGCGTGGATCCGGACCAGTTGCGTCCATTGCTTCCCGAACCAGCTGATTTCGATGAATTCTGGAATAACACAAAACAGGAGCTTGCCGCCATCCCTGCGAATTTCAAAATGCAGAAGTATGCTTCTGACAGCGCGTTTGAATATTATCAGATCAGTTGCGACAATCTGAACAATCAGAAGGCATACGCGTTTTTGTCGCTGCCTGTGGACAAGACCAAAAAATTGCCGTTGCTGGTGACGTTTCCAGGCGGGGAGGCTTATCAAAACGAAGAAGCCTTTGTCAATTTATGTGTAAAAAATAACTTTGGTGTTGAATGCGCCAGATTGATTTATCATCTGCCGCCGTACGCCCCAGAGAAAAATCTGGCCGATGCCAAGGCAAGGCATAGTCAGTTTCTGAAAGAAATTGGTCTTGTAAGATATGTCTTTTTTGGGGTTGAGGACAGAAATAAATTTTATAACCGTAGTGCTGTGACAGGCTGTCTGCGACTGCTGGATGAAGCGTTGAAGCAGCCTGGACTGGATTCCGAACGTGTTGTCTATTATGGCTCAAGCCATGGTGGAGCCTTCGGCTTGTTTTTGGCGGCGTTTTCCGATAAATTCAAGGCCGCGTTCTGCGGTGTTCCGAATTTCGGTGATCGTGGCGGTTTTCTGGCAGGACGCCACCCGTCTGATGCCAATAAAAAATGTCTGTTCTACCGCAACAATGTGGATACGTTGCTTTATTTTGACACGGCGTTCGCGGCAAGAAGGATTGAAATACCTGTTATGATTGGCGTTGGTTTCATCGATCAGCTTTGCGCGCCATCCGCCGTCTATATAATTTACAACGAACTCAAAGGGCCGAAGTTCATGTTGCCGAAGATCAAAAACGGTCATAGTGATGCACCGCCGGAATACAGTCCGATGACGTATCTGTGGCTTGCCAAGCAGATTGGAGAATGATGAAGTCATTGTAAAACTTCATAAAAGAACCACGAAAGAGCATGAAAAATAAACCACAGAATACATAGAATACACAGAATTTTAACCACAAAACAAACAAAAATGTCTCGCCGCCAGGCAGATGACGGCCTGAGGATTCTATGATGAAACAAGACGTAGATTGTGAATGATACAAACGGATTAATTCATAATTTTTTTGAGGTTTAAATAATGATAAAACATCCAATAGTTGTTATGACCATGTGCGGTAGCATGCTGCTTGGGCAGGTTGCTCCAACGGCTTCCGAAGCCGCGAAAAGCACCACCGACAATCCGTTGGTTATTACCGTGGAATGCAGCCGGAAATCGCATCTTGTCCATGTCAATGAGCCATTTGATTTCATCATCACGGCCAACAAGCCGAAGAAACTGAAAGTGGTTGTCTCGATGGACGGAGAAGCGGTATTGAATCGACTTACCGTCACGCCTCCTGCAAGAGTCTCGGCTGTATTGCCGCAGGCAGGTTTTGTCCGCTGCGCCGTTTCATCGTTTGAAAAGGACAGCCAGCCTGTCTTGTGCGGTGTCGGCGTTGATCCTGACCAGTTGCGTCCATTGCTTCCCGAACCGCCTGATTTCGATGAATTCTGGAACAATACGAAAGCGGAACTTGCCGCCATCCCCGCAAATTTCAACATGCGGAAATATGCTTCTGACAGCATGTTTGAATATTATCAGATCAGTTGCGACAATCTGAACAATCAAAAAGCATACGCATTTTTGTCGTTGCCTGTAGATAAGACCAAAAAGTTGCCGTTGCTGGTGACGTTTCCCGGCGGAGAGGCTTATCAAAACGAAGAAGCCTTTGTCAATCTATGTGTAAAAAATAGTTTTGGTGTTGAATGCGCCAGATTGGTTTATCATCTGCCACCGTATCCGCCGGAGAAAAATCTGGCCGATGCCAAGGCAAGGCATAGTCAGTTTCTGAAAGAAATCGGCCTTGGAAGATATATCTTTTTCGGTGTTGAAGACAGAAATAAATTTTATACGCGTACGGCTGTGACAGGCTGTCTGCGACTGCTGGATGAAGCGTTGAAGCAACCTGGACTGGATTTCGAACGTGTTGTCTATCATGGCGCGAGTCATGGCGGTGCCTTTGGCTTGTATTTGGTGGCGTTTTCCGATAAATTCAAGGCCGCTTTCTGCGGCGTTCCGAATTTTGGAGACCGCGGTGGTTTTCTGGCAGGACGCCACACGCCAGACTCCAGTAGAACCAGTCCGATATTCCGCAGCCATTTGGATACGTTGCTTTATTTTGACACGGCGTTCGCGGCCAGACGGATTGAAATACCTGTCATGATTGGTGTTGGTTTCATTGATCCGTTTTGCACGCCATCTTCCGTCTATACAATTTACAATGAACTCAAAGGGCCGAAGTTCCTGTTGCCAAAGATCAAAAACGGTCATGGCGATGCACCGCCGGAATACAGTCCGATGACGTATCTATGGCTTGCCAAACAGATAGGAGAATGATGAAGTCATTGTAAGGCTTCATAAAAAAACATGAATGCACACGAATGCACACGAATGTTTTTCGGAGTCCACTGAATACACGGAAGAAACAGAGAAACTCTACTTATTGCAGTTTGAAGCCAGTTCCCACGAATTGTGCGATGTCGCGTCCCGTGTCGTCCGTCACATCGACGTTGACAACGCATGAATTGCGACCGTTTTTTCTGCATACGGCTTTCGCCGTCAGGCGGTCGCCTTTCGGGGCGGACAGGTAGTTGATGCTGATCTGCTGGGCGACTGTTCCCATGTGCAGTTGGTTTGAAAGCGCGGCGAAGGCGAAATCCGCAAGCGTGAAAATCGCGCCGCCCATGACGCCGCCGAGGGCGTTGCGGTGGTTGTGAGTCAGAATGACGCTGGTTAACGCATGGTTGTCGTCCAATTCCTCTAGAACGA
The DNA here is from genome assembly GCA_017554445.1 of Victivallales bacterium. GTDB lineage: Bacteria > Verrucomicrobiota > Lentisphaeria > Oligosphaerales > Oligosphaeraceae > UBA1407. The sequence goes on along the minus strand of JAFZIJ010000193.1, from coordinate 48,832 downwards.
TGCCGTTTGCGGAGGCGAAGCCGTCGTCCTTGAAATATTCTCTTGCTTCGTCAAGTGTCTTGAAAGTTCCCATGAACTGTATCCTTTTATGCTGTGGGGATGCGTTTGCCTGTGTGTTGTTGTTTTACTTCTTCTGAGATTTACCGACTGAGAACGCCGTGGCGACGACTTCGCCCATCAACCGATAGACATGCTGGCAGGTGTCGAAGCAAATAGGCTTCATTTTCGCAGCATCCGGCATTCCGTCTGTCAAGGCGCTTTCTTCTACGGCGCAGTTGACGATGCGGCCGACCACATCACAGTTGTCGTTGTTCATGGAAAGCAGTTCGCATTCCAGAACCAACGGCAGTTCCGCCATCACAGGAGCATCGACAAATTCGCTTTTCACGGCGGTGAGGCCGCTTTTCGCCACCTTGTCGGCGTCTTGATTGCCGCTGACGATGCCGAGAAAATCGCAGGCGGCGACGGTGTCGGCCGTTCCGAAGGCGACGGTGAAAGCCTTCCGTGACGCGATGTTCGCCCATGTCTTGTGTCTTGGATCCATGCAGATGGTGATTTGGTCTTCCATCGTGATTCCGCCCCATGCGGCGTTCATCATATTCGGCGTTCCGTCTTCATTGTATGTGCCGATCATCAGCACGGGCATCGGGAACATCCAATTCTTCACGCCTAAATTCTTTTTCATTTCAATGGTCTCCTTAAGGTATGATTTTCAATAAGTTGTAAATAGATTGGGTATTGCATTGCGCAAAACGCAGTATCTGCATGTCATTTTAATATATTGGGTATGTGTCTTATTTGCCAATTATACATGACGGACAACTGTCTTTTGCAGTTATAACAAGAGCGATTGAGTTTGCGGCGTGAAAGATTGATTATGGTTCATGAAGCAGATTTGCAAAGACTGCATAGGTGGGTACATTATTCCTAAATGATGGTTGTTTAACATCCTATTAATCAAAAAAGGGTATGAGCATGAATATCAAATTGATGGCCTTGAGCTGCATGATGGCTTCCTGTTTCTGCGCTGTCGGCGATTATTATGTCGATAGCGTCAATGGCGACGACAATCTGGACGGACGTTCACCGGCCACACCATGGCGGACAATCGGCAAGGTGAACCAGAGCACATTCCAGCCGGGTGACCGTGTGTTGTTCAAACGCGGCGGCCTGTGGCGTGAGACGTTGTATCTGCGCAGCGGTTCGGAAGAAAAGCCGTTGATCTACAGTCACTACGGCGACGGTCCATTGCCGCTCATCCAGCCGTCGGTTTCCGCCAGCGATCCAGCGGATTGGAAAGAAGCGTCCCCTGGAATCTGGACGTTGGACGACAAGGTGGCTGAACGGACGACTGTCGATGTCGGAAACATTGTTTTCGACCATGGCGCGGTGGCTTGCGGTTGGAAACGCTGGAAGGCGGAAGACCTCAAGAAGGACGGCGAATACGTTTATCTCAAAGCGCCGCACAACATTCTGCTGAAATATCCGGAGAATCCCGCGAAACGCCACAAGTCCGTAGAGCTTGTCCTTCGGCGGTTCGGTGCCATCCATGACAACGCCCATGACGTGATTGTCGATGGATTGGCCATCCGCTATGCGGGCTGCCATGGCTTCGGCGGTTCCAACGCAAAGCGATACACGATTCGCAACTGTGAGATTTCATATGTCGGCGGTGCTCATCAGTTTACAACGCAGGATGGACGCAATGTCCGTTTCGGTAACGGCATTGAATTTTGGAACAGTGCGAGCGACTGTCTCGTTGAAAACAACCACATCTGGGAAATCTACGACGCGGCGTTGACGAACCAAGGCCGTGCAAACAAGCCAGAAGCTCCAAGCGTCGAACGGAACATCACCTATCGCAACAACACTGTGTGGAATGCGGAGTATTCCTTTGAATATTGGAACAATCCAGAATACTCCATTACGGAAAACATTCTGGTGGAGAACAATACATTTGTCGATGCAGGCTATGGATGGGCCCATGCGCAACGGCCGGATCCCAACGGCGCGCATATCATGACTTACAACAACATCGCGCAGACCAAAAATTTCGTTTTCCGCAACAACATCTTTTATAACAGCACGGAAGTCTGCCTGCGCGTTTTCACGGAATGGCGTCCTGACAGACCTGTGTTCGAAAACAACCTGTGGGAAAATGGCGAAAGGACCTTTATCAGAAGTGAAATCCAGACGAAGAAAGGCTTGCTTAACAAAGCCGCGTTCATGGATTTTCTGAAGCAATGGAATCCGAACATAAAGGAAATAGTTGGCGTGCCACATTTTGTAGATGCGTCTCGCCGCGACTACCGCCTGGCTCCGGATTCCGTTGGCTATGGGAAGAACATAGGCGCCAATCCAGAAGCGGCAAAATGATTTGATGGGACGAATGGGACGTATTTTCTTTTTTGAAATAGGTTTACTTTACGGATTTAGGACTATATTAAAATAGTTTGCATCCGTTGTCTTTAGGCAAGCCTGAGGATAATTGGACAGACAAAAATCATTGGTCAACGAAATAAAGGACTTCATCACATGGCAGAAAAAGCAAAGAAAGAAGCGGCTAAAATCGTCCGCATGGCGTTCATCGGCTACGGAATCCAGGGGCGCACAGTGCTGGTGCCGCAGTTCATCAAGCAGGAAGAGGTCGTCGTGAAAGCGGTTTGCGACTGCGACAAGACTCGTCGTGAAGCCGCCGCGGAGTTCGTCAACAACTACTATAAAGAAAACAAAAAGGCGAAACTTGCCAAATGCAAGGCTGTCGCCGACTTCCGTGACATCATCGCCGACAAAGACATCGACGCCGTCTGCATCGCGGTTCCCGACCATTGGCATGCCTACATTTCCTGCGCGGCCATGAAGGCTGGCAAGGATGTCTATTGCGAAAAGCCGTTGACGTATTCAGTCGAAGAGTCGGTTCTCGTCATGAAGGCGCAGAAGAAGTTCAAGCGGATCTTCCAGACTGGCGCGATGCAGCGTTCATGGCGCGAGTTCCGCACGGCCTGCATGATCGTCCGCAACGGTTTCATCGGCAAGATCAAATACGTCGATTGCAACTACGGCAACGCCTCCGCGCAGAACAACACGGACATCGCGAACTTCCCTGCGAATCTCGGCGGCCCTTCCCATCCGCATCGTTTCTTCGCGCAGTGGAGTGGCGGTGAACGGAAGATTCAAGATATCGCGACGGAATCCGCCCCGAATCCGGATGTCGATTGGGACATGTGGCTCGGTCCGGCCCCGTGGTCGCCGTATTCCGACCAGTGCGCGCCGCGCGGCATCAACAAGTTCTACCCGATGTTCTGGCGTTTCGACGACAACTACGGTACGGGTTACAACGGCGACTGGGGCGCGCACCATCTGGATATCGCCCAGTGGGGCCTTGATCTGGACAAGTCCGGTCCTGTGAAAGTCATCTGCTCCGAAGAACCGTATTCTGTCAATCCGTTGCACGGTGGCCGCCGCCAGTCCGGCATGAAGTTCGTTCTTGCAGACGGCACGATCATCTACCACAACCCCTTCAGCGCATGGGGCACGGTTTTCTACGGCACGAAGGGCATCGTCGCGGTCAACCGCGGCCGCATCGCCGTGTGGCTGGGCCGTGGCGTGAAGCCGAACGCGGAAATCCGCAAGCAGCTGGACGACGCGTCATTCAGCAAGATGAAGAAGATCGCTGCGTCCATCGGTGAAGACTACGGCTTCGATCCGTCGCAGAAGAAAGATGATCGCCTCAAGGCGAGTCTCGACACGCTTGACGCCTATTTCAAACTGGCCGAAGCTCCTGTCCAGCTCTACAAGAGCCCCCAGCAGGAGAAGAACTTCATCGATTGCTGCATTTCCCGCAAGGAGACGATCTCCCCCGCCGAAACAGGTGCTCGCGCGTCCATCCTCTGCCAGCTCTGCAACATGAGCTATGTCTATGATGCGAGCTTTGACTGGGATCCTGTGAAATGCACATTCGCCAACGGTACGGGCGATCCCGCCTGGCTGAAACGCCCCTACAACCGGAATGGATGGGACATCAAACTTTAATGCTTAATGCTGAATGCTTAATGCTTAATGCTTAAATGTATCCAGTTGCCAGCGTCCTCGCATGTTTATGAAAAACTGCGAGGACGCTGGAGTTTAGGGCATTATTGAATATTCCTCACAGTAATTGTTTGGATGTGACCTAACGGAGTTTTATGTTTACCATAGAATTTGTCATTTTCCTGCTCTGTTTATCGTTGCTGCTGTGGGGAATTTTTTGCGGTTGGCTAGCAGGGGGGAAGAAATACGGCGTCAGTTTCTTTTGCGCACTGGTACAGGCGATAGTTTTGCTTGGGTATGTGGGGATATTGATATGCGCTAGATTCCGTTTAGGTGATGATATCTTTATCTTTTCGATTGGAATGTACGTGATGATAATAAGTGCGATTGTAAGTCTATGTGTCGTTGTTGCCTCCATGTTGGCGGCGATAAAACATGGTCAAAAGCAAGATAAAATCACCTTGGGATTATCGGTGTGGCAAAGTCTCTGCTATTTCTGGATTGTCTTCAAATATATGGTTCCTATTTTTTGGGGGTAGGTTTGGGCTTCATGCTGATTGAAGACACAGCACTTGTGACAAGTCTTGCATAAATGACTCATTCAATCTTGTAGATAAGTTTTTCAGGGAGGGAAGGCGGCTGGATGAACATCGTCATGTAGATCGGCAGATAGACGATTTTGCCTTCCACGGCGACATTGTCATTGCACAACACGTATGCCAGCGGGATGCCGTAGTTGCTGTCTTTGAGGACATTATCCAATGCGCTATGGCGTTTGTAGTCCTTTCCGCTTTTCACTTCGATCGGCAGGGCATGGCCGTCGAATTCCACGACGAAATCTAGCTCGCCTTGTTTTTTCGAATTGAAATAACTGGGAGAAAAACCATGGGCCTTCAATTCCTGTGCAACGACGTTTTCGTAAATGGCGCCGATGTTCATATCGACATCGTTGTTGAGCAGCTTCAACTGGATGCCGTTCATGTACATGGAGGCGAGAAGTCCGACATCGTTGGCGAAAAGTTTGAAGATGTTTCTCTTGCGGGCGAGTTCCAACGGCGTACGTGGTTCGTCCACATTGTAGGCGGGAATGGCCACACCCGCTTCCTTCAGCCATAGAAAACCGTCTTCAAGACGGTCGAAATGGCTTCCTTTCAAAACGGTGCCGATGGTGAAACGGCGGTTCTGCTGATTAAGTTCAGAGGGCAACCGATCATAGATGTCCCGTATCCGCAGGGCATTTTTCGGGTCGTACTGGGAGATGTCCCGTTTATATTCAATGCAGATACGTTGTTGTGCGGCGGCAACTTGAGTGAGATCATTCGTTTGCAGATAGGAGTTCACTACATCAGGCATTCCGCCCGTGACGAGATACAGGCGGAAATAACGCATCAACTGGTCGTGGAAGAAGGGATCCACAGGGTGTTTTTCCATGAATGCGGATCGCGCGTTCTCCAGAATCTCTTCTGAAATGCCGTTCGCCCACAAAAACTCCTCGAAATCCAACGGGAACATCTGCACTTCACTCATGAAGCCTACGGGAACGGAACGGATGTCCTTTAGTTCCACGCCGAGCAGGGAGCCGCTGAGAATGTAATGGCAGCCACCCCGCTGGACTAGAAATTTCATGTAGGTGACCGCTTCCGGGCAGCGTTGAATCTCATCCAGGAAAACAAGAGTCTGTCCCTTGCGTCGTGGTTTCAAATTCGCGTATGCGGACAAACGCATATATACGTCGTCTGCATTCGAGACATTGTTGAAGATGGCGAGCGCCTCTGGTTCGCGGATAAAATTGATTTCCACGAAGTTGTCGTAGTTTTCCCGTCCGAACTGTTCGATGCTGAAGGTCTTGCCCACCTGACGGGCCCCTGTGACCAGAAGCGCGTAGCGGCCATTGTCATGAAGAAATCGTGACAGTTCCTTTTCGATTTTTCTTTTCAGCATCATGTTTCTCGCCTTGAATATGTGAGTTTTTTAGTCTTCCTTCTTAAGATAATACGGAAGATGCTGATTTCAAGGTAAAAACACTGTATATATGGCAATTTTTCTTATGTTTTTTTGATGATTTATGGCAATTATTCTACAGAATTTAGGGGTATTTATGGCAATTATTCTATGTAAAATCGCGGAAATATGGCAATTATTCCACGGTTTTGGGGGAGATTTATGGCAATTATTCCACGGAAAAAGGCCATGATTATGGCAATTTTTCCATCTTCTTTAGTAGGAATACAGTGAGGTCTGCGACTTCTTTTTCGCGTTGTGAAAAGCCGTGGTCGGCTCCGTAGAGGAGATGGAATTCCGCTTGGCAGGGGACGGCGGCGGAGGAGGCTGCGTCGGTAAAACGCTTTCCGTATGAATATGGGACGACACCGTCAGCACTGCCATGAATGACGCAGAGAGAATGGACGCCGCGTGATCCGGCCTTGGCGACAGTTTCGTAGAGAGGCAGTTTCTGCGCATCCCGCACGTAGCAACCGCCGAGCAATCTTGTGCCGCCGAAAAGCGGAATGGTTTCAGGCGGATTGGCGGGATCGATTCTGGCGTCGAATATTCGGCCTGATTTCGAATCGTCCACGAGAACGCCGGCGGGGGCGAGCAGAACCGCGCCTTTTATATTGTTGTATAGGCCGCAAGCCATGCCGACGACCACGCCGCCTTGTGAATGGCCGACAAGCAGGAAATCGCCGCCCCATGGTTGTTTCCCAGCCCATTCCATGACGCGGCGCAAATCATCCACTTCGCTGGAGACGGTCATTTTCGAGAAGTCGCCGCCGCTCTCGCCATGGCCGTTGAAATCGAAGCGGACGACCGGAAATCCGGCCTTTGTTGCGGCTTCCGCCACGGCGACCAACAACGGCTCACCTTTCCATGACGTAAAACCATGGCAGAGAATTACCACGGGGCCTTTGATCGTCTCCCTCGCTGGCGGAATGTCAAGCAGAATGGACAGTTTGCCAGCCGCTCCATCGATTTCTGTTTTACGTGGGGCGGCGTTTGTGTTGGGCACCAATAGGATGGCGGCCAGAAACACGGTGACAAAGAAGAATCTGAAAGTCATTTTAATGATTAATGTATAGTGGATTTATTTCCGTCCATGCAGATAGATTTCGCCTAGTTCGGCCAGACGGCCAGTTTCACGTATTTGTTGGAGGAAACTGTTGAAATAATCCCGCAACGCTTCGTTACCTGGCGGGAGCAGGGCGCCAAGCTGGCCGTGGGTGAAAGGCGTTTTCAGCAACGGCGCCGCCAGCCGTGCGTCTCGGCTACAATAGAAGGCGGCCTCCATGATTTCCGTGATCATCACATCGGCCTTTCCTTCGGCAATCAGACGCGGAATCTCTTCATTGACAGGATGAATGATCAATGTGGCGTTGGGTAGATTCGCGCGGGCGAACTTTTCGTTGAGGCCGCCTGGATTTTCCATGACGCGGACTTCCGGGTGGTTGATGGCTGCAAGACTGGTATATTTCGCCGCGTCTTCCGCGCGACAGAGAACGGTCTTGCCGTTGCCAAGATATCCGTCGGACATCAAGGCCTGCTTTTTGCGCGCATCTGTGATCGTGATGCCGCAGAGCGCAAGATCGAATTTACGGGCCAGCGTGTCCTGCATAAGCGTTGGCCATGACGTAGGAACATATTGAATCTTCACGCCGAGACTAGCGGCGAAATCCTCCGTCAACGCCGTGTCGAAACCTTCGTAAGTCTTTGTGTCTGGATTCAGAAACGACATGGGCTGGTAGTCTCCTGTCGCGCCGACGAAAAGGACGCCACGTGCCTTGACGGCTTGGAGGCTGTCAAGTGGCTGGCATGTCCTGCAGGCCGTGAGAAACAGCGAAAGGAGCAGGCATGCGCAGAGAAGAAACTGATTAAAGGATTTTTTTGTGTTTTTCATGGATGGATTTTATAGAATGGTTGTCATTTTTCAATCGCCATGATTCGTCCGCAACAGTCGGAGACGTAGAGCCGCTTCGCATCGACGCAAGGACGGTTGAGGACGGGCATGCCAACAATCTGGAAATCAATGACATGGCCGTTTTGCGGATCAAGCCGATAGAGGATGCCGTCGTTTGCGGCTACCCAGAGGGCATCGCCGTCAAAAAGCGGCGTTGCTGTGACGCTTGGCGGATTTCCTGTGGCGTAATCGGCGGTGGGCGTGATGGACGGTTTGGGCGTGAAGCGCCATGTTTCCTTCATCGTGGTGGTGTCGATGGCGCCCAGACCTTTGTTGGAGGAAGCAATCAGAAGCAGGCCGTTGGGAAGTTTCACGGGAACGGCTGTTGTGGCGTAGCATGGGAAGGCTATGTCCTTTAAGAGTTTGCCTGTGGCGATGTCGAGGCGGAATAGATGGTAGTTGTTCGGAATGAGCCAGATACCATCACCGTCGGGCAGAGCAGTGGCGTTGGCGAAGAGGACTTTGTGCTGCCAGATGACATCGCCTGTCTTCAAGTCATGGCGGTAGAGGCCGTTGAGGCGGGAAATGACGAAAACGCTGCCGTCCGCAACCGCCAGCTTGTCATCGGCCGGCGTGCGCTCTTCGACCTGCCATGACGTGTTCCGCCAAAGCGTTTCGCCGTTTTCCGCGCGGATGCCGCGCAGATGGCGTCCATAGCCGCCCGCCACGATGCCGTCATGACAGACGATTCCGGAAGCGGACGGACTGACGATGGACGGATCGGAAGGATTCAGCCAGACACGCTTGCCGGTCGCGATGTCAACGGCGTGGATGTTCGCGCGTGTGTCGATGGCGTAGATGCGGGAACCGTCGGTCGCGAAATTGTTGCGGATTCCGTAGCCTGTCGTGTATGACCAGACGATTTTTCCTGTGTCGGGGGAAAGCGCGTAAAGGCCGCCGTTTTCCGCATTTGCGTCATCGCAAACACCAACGATGAGCAAGTCGTTCACAAGTTGCAGATCGCACATCGCGACATCGGCAGGCAATTGCACAATCCAGCCGAGACGATTGTTGTTCTGTGTCGCGACATCGAATTCGCGCGAAAACTCCTTGCCGGATTTTGTTTTGGCAGAGAGGGTGATATGGCTGTTGTCGTTTAGTGGCCAATTTGCATCGCCGCTCCATGCCGCCGGACTGATGCGTGACAGTTCCACGGATTGTCCGTTGTCTTGACTGGCCTTGACGGAAACGATTTCATCGCCGCCATCGTAGGCATCCGCCGTGATTGTGACATGGGTAGCGTCTTTTGAAAGCTCCATGCCTTTTTGTGGCGTGATGAGAGCAAGATGTTCTTTTATATTGGTATAGAACAATTTGCTTTGCGGTTGGTCTGTCTTGCGATTGATTTGCAGGACGCGGAATGATGGAGCGAAACAGCCTGAACCGCCCTTGTTCGGCGTGGCGACGCAGAAGGATTTACGGCCAGACGGATACTTTTTGACGATGTTCATGTGTTTGTGGCCATAGATGGTGCAGACGAAATGTTCATCGTCGAGAATGATATCGCCAGAATGTGTCGCCATTTTGTAGCCGACGAGATCAGGCAGATCATGGCCGACAAGAATTTTCTTCTTGTCTGGAAAGCGTTTGCACAACGCCTTGAGCCAATCGCCGCAGTCCAGCATGTCATAGAGAATCGGCGTCCCCCAACTGTTGTAGATAGGCACGACGACAAAGAGATAACCGCCCAGTTCGAAGGATTCCCACCATGGGCCGCAAACGGCCAGATAGGGATCCGCGTTGCCGTAGAAGCCGCGGCCGCGGAAATCCACGTCATGGTTGCCGCAGGCATAGACGACTGGTATGCCGAGTGTTGCGGCGTTGACGAAATCGCGATGCGTTTCCATGCCAGTAGGGGAACCCGCGCTGATGTCGCCTGCGTTGATGAAAAGATTGGTTTCCGGATGGTTCGCGATGTATGTGCGGATGGTATCCATGTAGCGAAGGTCATGCGTTTCGGCGTCGCCAATGATGACCATGGAGAGCGTGTCGCCCGTGACAGGACGTGCGTCATTCATTAGAAAATCGTATGTCTGGCGGCCAGATGTGATGCGATGCCAAAAGCGAGTCACGTCCGCCGTATATTGGTCTGTCCGTTGGACATAGATCGTCTGGGCCTTTTCATGAAGCGGCAGGCTGTAGTGACCGTTTTCATCCGTGACGGCGAATCCGAAACCGTCGCTGACGAGCATGTTCGGAATGCCTGGATCGTCCTGTGACGGCCATCCGTCGTGTTTTTTATCATAACGGACGGTTCCGGAGATGGTTGCACCGAAGGCGGACATGCAGCATGCGGCCAATGTTGTTACAAGCATAACTTTTGAAATCTTTCCAATGGGTGTCATGGAGGAAAATGATTTTGAGTAAGATGATTGAAAACAGGGCGTTGTGTTTTGGCAATGCCCATCATACAATATAATATAGTTCGGCTGGAGATAAATGGAAAGGCTTTTGTCATCTTGAGGTCTGTGGAAACAAGAGTATATTTTCATGAATGCCTGAAGCGGCCGTTGGCCGCAACCAAATGTTTTCAGTAACCACGAAAGGCACGAAAGAGCACGAAAATCAAACCACAGAATACACTGAATACACTGAAAATGCCTCGCCGCCGGGCCGACAACAGCTTGAAGATGGTATTGATTGAACAAAACGTTGAGCATGAATGACGCGAACGGCTCCGGCGGCTGCGGCGATTGTGAAAGCGCTTCGCGCGACAGAAATGCGCATGGCGAAATCTTTGTCATAAAACAAGAAAAATGAACAATAGTAGCATGGAATGAAAAAACAACAGGATGCAGGATATGAAATTGTCTCGAAGAGCGGTGCAGTTGACGCCGTCTGAACCGCGCCGAATATATGACGAAGCGCAGAAGTATCGTAATGTCATTGACTTGACGTTGGGTGATCCGGACTTGCCGCCGCCCATGAACGTGCGGCAGGCGGCATGCGATGCGATTCTCGCCGGCAAGACGCGTTACAGCGCCAATGCGGGATTGCTTGCTTTACGGCAGGCAATTGTCGCGGAAGCCAAAAAGGAATATGGCATGGATTTTCAGGCGGAATCGGAAGTCATCGTGACCGTCGGGGCCATGGAATCCGCCTATCTGAGCCTGTGGAGCCTTTTGGACGAAGGCGATGAGGCGATCATTCCCGCTCCGTATTGGATCAATTATGGCGAAGTCGTAAAATCCTGCGGCGCAACGCCTGTATTTGTCGAAACACGGCCTGAAGACGCGTTTGTCATGCAATCAAAGGACATCGAAAAATGCATCACGAAGAGGACTCGTCTTTTGGTGTTGAATTCGCCCGCCAATCCCACGGGAGCGGTCATTCCAGGCGAGACATTGGACCAATTGGCGAAACTTGCCGTAAAGCATGATTTAACCGTGATTTCCGACGAAATCTACAGTCATTTGGCATATGATGGACGGAAGGTGGAAAGCATTCTGACACAGCCTGGAATGCGTGAGCGGACAGTCGTGGTCAACGGCTTTTCCAAACGCTATGCAATGACCGGCTGGCGTGTTGGCTGGACGTTGGCGCCGTCGCCGCTGATTCGCGTGATGACGCAGATGACGGAGAATGTGGTGGCATGTGCGCCATTGCCGTCGCAATACGCCGCGTTGGAGGCATTGTCGGATCGTACGGACGAATCGTATATTCGTCAAGAGTTTGAGAAACGTCGCGACTGTGTGTTGGAGGAATTGCAGCGGATTCCTGAAATCACAAGTGTCGGCATACCAGCGACTTTCTATGCGTTTCTGAATGTTTCCGCCACAGGCATGAGCGGAGAGGAATTCGCCATGGGCCTTCTGAAATCGAAGCAAGTTGCCGTAATTCATGGAAACGCCTATGGTGGAGATGCTTATCGCGACTATATCCGCATCGCGTTCACACTGCCATGCGATGAATTGCGGAAGGCGTTTGCGCGGATTCGTGAATTTCTGGCGGAACGTTCCGCTCGTTGACGGGAGAAGACAATGGACAAGAATGAATTGAAGCGGTTTGTGTGCGACTATCTGGATGCTCATCGTGAAGAGCGCATCCAAGCAGGTGAAACGTTGCTGCGAATGCCGGAACTCGCTTATTGCGAACAACGGACGTCTGAATTTGTTGGACAGTGCTTTACCCGTTTAGGACTGAAGGAAAAGACTGGTTTGGCCATCACAGGGAGGCGGGCGGATGTTGATACGGGGCGGTCTGGGCCGCGCGTGGCGATTCTTGGCGAGTTGGATGCGCTGATCGTTCCGCAGCATCCATTTGCGGATGCGACGACTCATGCGGCGCATGCCTGCGGCCATCATGCGGGATTGAACGCCATGCTTGGTTGCGTAGATGTGTTGACGCAGCCCGAATTGCTGTCACATCTATCTGGTTCACTGGCATTTATCGCCACACCATCGGAGGAATGCCAGAATCAACCGTATATCGCGAGTCTGATTGAGGCGGGAAAACTGCAATTATTCGGCGGCAAATCCGAAATGATCGCGGAAGGCGTTTTCGATGACATCGATGTGGCCATGATGCTACATGCGGGAGGAAGCAATTTCACGCCATCGGGCTTCAACGGCTTCGTCATGAAACGGCTCATCTTCCATGGAAAATCCGCCCATGCAGGCGCGAATCCAGACAAAGGCGTCAACGCCATTTCTATGATGCGTTCCGCCTTGACGTTGATGGACGCGCAGCGCGATACGTTCCGCGACGAAGCACATGTACGGCTTCATGGCTATATTCCAGAAGGTGGCGAGGCGGTGAATGTCGTGCCAGATCGTGCGGTATTCACATTGCAGGTCAGAGCAGCGTCGCCGGAAGCGATACAGGACGCGTCGGACAAAGTGGATCGTTGCGTGAAAGCCGTCGCAATCGCCTTCGGCGGTGAGACGGAAGTGCAGAACATCTTCGGATTCATGCCGTTAGTCGCGTATGACGAATTGGACGACGTGCATCAACGCAACGTCGAGACCATCGCGCCTGGTGCACCGTTCACACGCGGCATCTACCGTCCATCTTCGACGGACATGGGCGATGTCAGCATGATCATTCCGTCGTTGCACGGTTACTTCCGCGGCTTCGCAGGAACGGCGCATACGGACGATTTTCTGGTCACCGACCCGCAGCAGGCATATGTCGATTCCGCCAAGATGATGGCTTTGGACGCGATTGACCTGCTGTGGGATGATGCGTCGTGCGGTAGGAAAATCGCGGCGTTGAAATGCCCGATGAACAAGCAGACGTATTTGGAGAAAATGCGCGGATTTTCTTCAAATCTGACATTTGGAAGAGATTGATCCCTCTCCGCCGCTGTCGCGGCACCTCCCCCGGAGTGGGAGGCCTGAGCCCTCTCCGCCGCTCTTGCGGCACCTCCCCCAGGGTGGGAGCTCTGATCCCTCTCCGCCGCTGTTGTGCGGCACCTCCCCCAAGGGGGGAGGCTTATTCGAGGATATCAGATGCTGTATTCGTGGCGGTGAATTCGTAGGAGCCGTTGCCCAGATCCTTCGTGTGCCCGAAGCGTGATTTCAGGCCAGTCTTGCCAACTTTGATGACGGCTTTGACGTCGCCCGGACCGTCCGATGTGATGACGACGATTTGCTTCCCGCTGTCGGCGGTGTGGAGGCGGGCTTCGACGATGGCGTCGCCAATTTTCTCTTCGAAGAGCTTGAGCGGATTTGCCGTCGCTATAAAGAATGGCTCCAGTTCCTTGTTGAGTTTCATGACGTTGGTGACGAGCGGCCAGAAACGCGTGCTAGCGCCCGGATCGTAGGCGTCATGGCGTGCGACGGAATTGTAGGCGTAGGGGATGACGGCACGTGCGCGATGGTTGAGCGCCAACATGTTATGGGAACGCATCTCCTCTTCGGTCGGATAGCGAGTGTCGCTATAGGGCTGGCCTGTGCGCGGGCATTGGTAGATGCCCCAGTTGAAAATCTGCGGCAGCCACCAGATACCGATGCGCGAACTCTCTTCGGAGGCACGGAAGCAGTTGCGGATTGGCAACATGGATTGCGTTGTTTCGTTGCGGACAGGATAGGAATCCGCGAGGAAGACATCGCCCGTCGGCGCGAAGAAAACGTAGTTGCGTGTGCGGTCGCTGAGCGTATAGACGGGATGGAACGGATCCAGTTCGTTGATGAGGAAACGCATCTTGCGGAGCATCGGCATGTCGCTCAACGGATTTTCGTCGGAGATATACCAACCGAGCAGGGCGGGATGGTCTTTCAGCCCGTTGACAACGACACGGATGATTTCATACATCCCTTCAACACCTTCGAAGCGTTTCACTTCACCGTGGTGTCCATAGACGTCCAGCATGCAGAAAATCAGTTTGATACCGCTCTTGTGAAGAATGTCCATACTGCGGCGGATGTCTGCGATGGATGAGTTGCCGTCCTGTTTATCAGGCAGTCTGAAGCGGAAGGAACGGTAGGGGAGCACGCAGTTGACGCCCATGGATGTCATCCGTTCGATGTCGGGCGGCATCATGTTGACGCTTTCCCAGAACATGCCGAGCGGGAAGAAAGGCTTGCCGTCGATGAAGGCACGGCCGGATTCGTCCAATGTGACGGCTCCTTCGGGCGGCGTGGCGGTCGTGAACTGGAACGGATATTCGTCTTGCGTGACGATTTTCTTGCTCCGCATGTCGCCGAGCATGAATTTGATTTTCGTGATGCCTTCGGGAAGCTGACCAAATTTGAAATACGAGAAGCTGTCGGTGATCGGCGCGACGAATTCGCGTTTGTCCGGAAGCTGCGCGAAGAGGATGAAATCCTTCTCTTCGTCACCGGCGTTCAGCAGGGCCGTGCGCATCTTGACCAGCCCGTCTTTGTCAAGCTTAAGCATCTTGGGCAGAATGGGATAGATGACATTCTCCTGCTTACCGACTAGTTCGATGGAGATGTTGTCCCACTGGCATGCGTCGCAACTGTATTCCTTCAGGAAAAGCACGAGGGCGGCACCTGCCCCTTCCATGGTGAAGTTGCCTTCCAACGTCGTCCAATCGCATTCGCCTTTTACGACATGGGCTGAAAAATAATGGCAGCTGAGGTAGCTGTTCTTATCGTCGTTGAAATCGAATCCGACGACGGGAACTTCGCGATCCGCAAGTGGTTGGCCGTTTTTCATTTTGATGCCGGAAAGCCTGACCGACGCTCTGAATTTATAGACGTTTCCCGCCTTCATGTTGGGTATGCGAAGATTGCTGAACACATATTTTTCGCCTGGGCCGCGCTTCAGCATGAGGCCGCCGTTGCCGTTTTCGCCGTAGCCCCAGCCGCACTGATAGCCTTTCGCGAGAACAAATTCGGGGGGCAGGCCTTTTTCAAAATCAAGCGAAAGGATCGTGCCTTTCGTGCCTTCATCCTTTTGATACGGCGCGAAATCCGCCAGTTTCTGACCGATCAGCATGGTGCTGCATAACGACGTGATAACCAAGAGTCTGTTCATTCTTCTCATCCTTTTTCCTTTGTCTTTCTATGGTGATTGTCTTATTGTTTTTATAACCAGAAATCAGTGCCTTTTGGTTTGCGGGACAATGGCTTGTCGTTCTTTTCATTCAATTTGGACAGCGCCTTTTGAAGAGGGCAGTCCGGCGGAGCATCATGGCCGCCTCGATATGCAGATAGCAGAAACAACGATTCATGGGCCAGTTCGCGCCGTACATCATGACGCTTTCCCGCGATGCGCGGAATATAGCGTCGGTCGTAATCGGTCGTGTTATGGCGCATCCAGGCGATGACGGCTGCGCGGGCCCGTTCTTCGATGGGAATGCGTTTCGTTCGGGCGACCGTTCCGCTTCCGACGGGCGTTGTGAACGCCGTCACCGCTTTGGCGAATTGCACGGCCAGATCATGCCATCGTTCATGGAAGGCGAGAAAGTCGAGAACAGCGGCTTCGAAATCCTCCTGATATTCTTCCTGTTGTTTTTCTCTGCGTTTTCGGCTGGCCTCCAACCTCTTTTGATATTCCGGCGTATCATGTTCGATTTCAAGCTGTTCAAGGATGCCGTCGGCTAAACCGGACGGGACGCAAAGGCCCACGGCAAACTCTTTTCGTCCGAATTTTCGCATGACGACCCAGTGGTCCGGAGCGGATGCTTTCAGGCGTCGTGTCAAGGCCGGATTGCCAGAAGGCACAAACTCCCAGCCTGGCGGCATATCTACGAAATGCCCGTCCTTCGAGTATTTCGTGGAGCCGTTTACGGCATAGACGATGGTCTCCTCTTTGTTCATTTGTGTGTTTGACTGACTGGTTGCTTCTATTTTAATGATACCTTTTTAATATAATGGAAATCCCATCGATGCAAGCGAGCCGTTGTTTTTCCTTTCAGGAACTTGAAGACGGCTTGAAGGCATGTATTTTACATGAAAAATAGTTTTATGCTGTATCCACTCAAACCACAGGTTTTATCATGATGGACAGACGGGATTTTATCAAATTGATGGCGGCTACGACGGCGGTCGCGGCTGATGGAAGCAAACTTTTTGCTGATGACGCGCAGAAAAAACAGGAGGATAAGATGAAAGTTCCAGAACGCAACCGCAGACCGTACAGCGACGTGGATTGGGTGCATTCCTTCCAGATTCATACGACGTCCCATGGCCATTGCACCAGTCAGGGGATGATGGATGGCTATCTCAAACGTGGATTCGGGCTTCTGACGCTTTCCAACTACTATCCGTCGGCACCGTACTGCCCCGCCAGCAAAATGACGGTCAACTACTACCGCGTGCATCATGTTTTTCCCGTGATGTTCAAGGGTGTTCGCACGAACGGACCGTTTGACTGGAACAAAATCGTCGAGCCATGGATTGGCGAAGTGGAGGAGAAATACCGCGCCGCGTTTCCGTTCAAGGAAGGCGGGCCGATGTTCAAGCCATTGCCGGAAGGCATCTTGGAAGCCCCGAACGCGGAACATCACGGCTTTGTCGGCAGTCCGACGCATTTATGCGCTCCAGGCTCCGCTTTCGCTTCCGGAACGTTTGATGCGCGCAATTTCTACAAGTCCATGAGCCATGGCTATCATTTCGGTTCAGGCGAGCCATGGCGGCTTGCCATCGACCGTATGATTGATGGCCTGATCTATCCGGATGGCGGTGGCGTCACCATCAACCATCCAGCATGGAGCCGTCTGAAATACGAACACATGATGGAGATGCTGGACCACGATCCGCGCGTTTTGGGCATTGAAGTCTATAACCAAGGCTGTGTCAAAAGCGAGATGTATCCGTGGAGCAAAGCCTATTGCGAAGACTACTGGGACTATGCGTTAGGTCTTGGACGTCAGTGCTTTGGCTTCTTTGTTCCAGACTGGAGCGTTACGGAAGGGACAAATGTTCTCATTGTAAAGGAGAAGACTGTCCACGAATGCCTGAAAGCTTATCGGCAGGGCAATTGGTTCGGCGCGATCAAAGGACGCGGCATTCTCAATTTCACGGCCATCCGCTTCGATGGCGAAACGTTGCTTGCCACGACCGACAAAAAGGCGCGTTTCCAAGTCATCTCCAAGCAAGGCGTGGTGAAGGAAACAGAAACAGACAAATTGGAATTCAAAGTTGCCAAGGAAGACTACGGCAAACACATCTTCCTGCGCATCAAGGCGTTCGCGACGGATGACAGCGGCGAGATCATCTACTCGCAGCCGTTCATGCTGGATTAGTGGTTAGTCGGGAGGGCCGCGCTCCTGCGCGGCCGTTGGTTAGTGGTTAACATCAATTGCAATATGATGAAAACGACTGTAATATGCATTCTATCCATGTGCGCTGCGGCTTGCGCGGAACTGTGGCAACCGGCATCTCCGAAACTGATTGAATTTTCATGGAATTCACCTGATACGAAGTATTTGCGCGAACATATCCATGAGATGGAGGCGTGTACGCCATACCATGGTTTGGGCATCCATGTGATCGCGAAACCGATGTGGGAGGGCAAGCAGATCACTTGTCGCCACAGCACGATCTTTTCGCCGATTCCATGGAAAAAGGAATGGTTTGCGCAGGCCATTGATGATTTGAAACACACGGAATTCAAGCAGTTTACAGACAATTTTATCCGCACGGGAGTTTGCCCGGGCAATGTTTCGTTGTTTTCGGACAGCGACTGGGAGGCCGTCTGCAACAACTTCCGCATCATGTCCGAAATCGCAAAGGAATGCGGCATGAAAGGATTGGCGTTCGATCCCGAAGTCTATGGCGAGCAACTGTTTCTGCATAAAGATTCGTGGGGCCATACGTTGGAGGAATCCAGACGGCAGGCCAGACTGCGCGGACGGCAGTTCGCGGATGCCATTTTCGGACCATTCCCCGACATGACGTTTTTCTGCTTCTTCTGGCATAGTCATGTCCAGTTTGCGTTTTTCAAGGTGAAAAACGATGATTACCACGACACGTTCATCCATTTCATGAACGGCGTCTATGACAACTTGCCGCCGACCGTCACCATCATCGACGGCAATGAGACCAACGGCTATCATGCCGCTGACGGGAAGGACTTCCAGGCGATGGCCAATCAAGTCTTCCACACTTATCTGGCCGCCGTGGATGAGGCGAATATCGTCAAGGCGAAGACGCAGACGCATTTGGCGCCGGCCTTCTATCTTGATCCGTATTTCATCAAAAGCGACAGCCATTGGGCGAAGAAACTGGATTGGGAAGGGCATCCCGACCGTACGTTGTATTTCCTTGAAAACATGAAACATGCGATGAAAGTCACGGACAAGTACATCTGGACGTGGGGAGAGAAAGGCTCGTGGTGGCGGGATGAACCGGAGAATCTTCGCTCGTGGGAAAGCCGTTCGCCTGGCGTCACCGAAGGATTGCGGTGGGTTTTCAATCCGGAAGCATATGCCGCGAATGCACAGGCGAGACTGACAGGCAATGAACCTAACTTGTTGAAAAATCCTGATTTCGAAGATTTGACGGGATATGATGCGACGGCGGCGAAACCGAGCGTGCCCCATTGGGCATTCTGGCAGTCCGCCCAGTCTCGTGGGACGTATGGCTTGGATCACGGGGCTGGTTCCGCACATGGCGCTTTCTTTGCCAATGTCCTCAACGCGTGTTACTTGCAGACGTATCCAGTCGTTTTTGGTGAAACATACGTGTTCAGTGCAAAAATCTGGCGGGAAAATCCAACGGTGGTAGCCACGCTCAGATTCCGCTGGCAGGATGCGGACAAAAAATGGTGCTGCGAGGATGAGGACAGAACCGTGGAGGCAGGCAAGCCTGACGCGGACGGATGGTGCACGGCGAGTGTCTGTGTCACCGTGCCGGCGGGCGTGAGTTTCACGGCAGTCCTGCTCGGTGGAACGGATGTGAAGGGCAAGATAATTTTCGATGATGCGAAGTTGGTAAAATGCCCGTAGAAGGCGTGACGAGAGAAGAAGGCGCATGCATGAAAGAAGAACTGATGAGAATAATCGGATTTGGCAAGACGGAAGAAAAAGCGCCCGTTAATGATGAAAATACTCAATCGCAAGCACTTGCCGTTTTGATTGACGCCGATAATATTAGTCCTGCTTCAGTAGCGGATATATTCAAGACAGTCCGTGGGCTAGGGGAGCCGATTGTCAGACGTGCTTACGGGATGGTCAGTTGCTTTTCCAGTACGGATGGATGGGCGGCGGTGCTACGGGAAAACGGAATTGTCGCCTGTCCGCAAGTCAGCAATGTGACCCATAAGAATGCGGCTGATATTGCTCTCGTCATCGATGCGATGGCTCTTCTTTATAAAGGTCCATGCAAGGGATTTTGCATTGTGTCGAGCGATAGCGATTTTACGGGACTTGCCGCGAAAATCCGTGAAGAAGGCAAAACCGTATATGGTTTTGGCGACATCAAGGCGCCGGCGAGTTTCCGATCGGCATGTACGAAATTCTTTGAAATTCAATTGCCTAAGAAGCCTGTTGCACAGCCGCCTGCACCGAAAACGAAAAAGCCGACCGCTTGCCCAAGATGCGGCGGTGAATTGAGCGAAGGCAAGACAAAATCCAATCAAACATGCAGGATGTGCAAGGCCTGCGGTGGCATGACCATCAAATTGTCATCTTTGAAAACAGTCTTTGCGGAGGAGGGATTGAAAGCGCTTCTGGAGAAAGCGAAGCAACATGAGCAGGCGGGTTGTATCTGTCCAGATTGTGGCTCTTCCATGAGTCTTTTAAAAGTATCAACAGGCAAGCGGCATATCGAAATCGATGTATGCGGCAACTGCCAGGCGTTATGGTATGACAAAGATGAATTGGAGGCGCTTGTTCCGACGGATGGCCTGCTGCTGCCGACCGTTTCCGCCGGCAAGGCGTATCGGCGTGAAATGACATTGGCTCTTTCCTCTGATTTGCAAAGCGGTCGATTGAAAGTGTCGGAGTGTTGGCAATTGGAGAGGGCGATGAAAAACAACTATCACGTTCCCAATCCTGACATCGGTCCGATCATAAGTGCGCTTCAATGCCAAAAAGTTATTAAAATTGAAAAAGCAACAAACAAATTGGAAATCTGCACAGCAAATACGATAACAAAATAATCGTTGAAGAAATAACGTGTTTGTCTCGTTATGGTGCATGATTTCAACGGATAATAAACGGAAAACGTCGCAATGGACAGACGGGAGTTTATCAAATTGATGGCCGCCACAACGGTTGTCGCTGAAAGAGGCGGCGTGTTTGCGCAGGACGCAGGAATGAAGCAGAAGGAAAGTAGCATGTCGCAATGGATTTGGCTGTCGCCATTTGTGTACCCGCAACATCAACATTGTCGTAAGGATACATATAGTTCCCCAAAAGTGACGGATGGGCCGGGCTTTGCCGTCGTGCAGTTCAAAAAGGTTATAGATTGTGATAAGCCTGTGAAATCCATTCATTTCCGAGCTAGCGGTGACACGCGTTTTCGGATTATTCTGAATGGCGAACGGTTGTGGACAGGGCCTGCCGAGCCTGGTAGCGATTGGATCCAACCGTCAACGCCGCCGCAGTATTTCGCTGATGAATTTGTATGGAAAGCGGCGGATGGCAAGAAGCCTGCCGTTTTGGAATTTTTGGTGGAAGTGCGATTGGGGCCGATGCGCGGCAATGAAATGTCCAGAGGACAGGGCGGTTTCCGCATGGAGGCGGATGTCCAACTGGCTGATGGAAAGCATCTTGTCGTCAATACAGGACCGGACTGGCAATGCCGTCTGCTGCCGGGCTGGCAGAATGGTTCAACGTTTGACGCGCGTATTCCAGCGATTGAATGGACATCTGCAGCCGTTGTGGAAGATGTTTGGCATGAAATGGTTGCACCGATCCCTGTGCGGGATGAATGGAATGTGCAACCATTGGAAGGAGGGGAACTGACGGTACAAGGCGGCGCGACGGGCGAAGGCCATGCAAAGTTCGACAGAATCTATGCGGCGTATCTGGTGATGGAAGCGGACGCGCCATGTGAAATAACCGCCCGAATATATGAACAGAATCCGCGTGCGCTCCACGCCACGGAAAAGACGATTCTGACGGGCGGTGATAGCGGTTCATATTTTTGCAGTCTGGCTCTTCAGAGCATCGGTGGTGTCATATGGAATGTGCGTAGTCTTGATGCCGCAAGGCCCGTCCATGCAAAAATTTCCATTATCGCCACCAGCTATCCGGTGAGACAGGAAGGGAGTTTCCATTGCAGCGACACAGGGCTAGACGCCGTCTATGATGTATGCAAATGGACATTGCAGATCTGCCGTCAGACCATGCATTTGGACAGTCCGAAACATCAGGAGCCGCTCGCTTGTACAGGCGATTATTACATTGAGGCGATGATGACGGCGGGAACGTTCGGCGATATGCGGCTAGCCGCTCTGGATGTCGTTCGTACGGCGCATGTTCTGCAGCTCAGTGGCGGGCGGCTCTTCCATACGACGTATTCGTTGATATGGGTCCACATGATGTGGGAGGTTTATCAATTCACATGTGACAAGGATTTGCTGAAACAATGCCTGCCTGCTTTGGACAAGCTGTTGGGGCGTTTCCGTTCGTATATCGGGGAGAATGGCCTGATCGATAATCCGCCGGACTACATGTTCGTCGATTGGCTTGTCGTGAGCGGCCAGTCCATGCATCATCCACCCAAATCATTGGGGCAGACGGTGTTGAACTGCTTCTATCATGGCACGTTGCTGGATGCGGCGCGCATTTATGCGGAATGTGGCAAAACAGCGGTTGCGCAGGCGTGCAACGAACAAGCAACGACATTGCAAAAAGCTTGCCGTACATTGCTTTATGATCCTGATAAACAGCTTTTCTTCGATGGTCTGCCCGGAACGGAAGCGGCCAAAGGACGTTGGTTACCGGCCAATACGCAGGAACGCCATTTCTCACGTCACGCCAATACGTTGGCAGTATTGTGCGGTGTTGTGACAGGACAGGAAGCCACCAATCTTCTGGAACGGATGCTTGACAGCGACATGCAGGAAGTCCAACCGTATTTCATGCATTATGTATTGGAGGCGGTGGAAAAATGCGGACTGTTTGAAAAGCGTGGGCTGGACATTCTTCGTAAATGGATTCCATTGGCGAAGGAATGTCCGCGCGGGCTCAAGGAAGGATGGTTCGCACCGCAGGCGGATTACGGATTCGATTACTCTCATGTTTGGGGTGGAACGCCCGCCTGGCAACTGCCCGCTAGATTGCTTGGTTTCAAGATGATAGAGCCTGGTTTCGCCAAAATATCGCTTTCGCCGCGTCTTTGCGGATTGGATTGGTTTGACATCTCCATGCCGACGCCGAAAGGCATGCTCCGCTGCCGTCTGGAAAAGGGCAAAACGCCGCTGGTGGATTTGCCGGACGGACTGGCTTGTGTCATGCAGTAGAAAGGATGGAACGTTTCCGCTTGCTAGTCGGCTGAGGACGATTATATTTTTACAGATTCATCAATAATACAATAATATTATAACAAACATCATCACAGGAGAATGCCATGTCTTTTTTCAGTTGTCATAAACAGTTGCTTTTGAATGCTTGCGTTGTCATGTCCTTCCTGACGACTGGGTGCACCGCCATTGAAGAAACTGTTCGAGGCTCCGTCATCATCGCGAAGGAGAAGATGGGCATGCAGACCGCAATGGCCGCTCCCGCTCCTGCGCCACGTGCCGCGCAAAGCACGGAGGCCATGTTGGATGCGGAAATTGAGTCGCAGAAATTCACGAATGTGTGGCGTGGCATGGACGAACTCGTAACCGATTATGAAGACGTTCTTTCCGGTGAAGACAAGTCGTTTTTTGGCCGTCGTTCGAAGAGTCTGACGAAATCCGCTCTGAAGTTGATCGCCAGCAAGGCGGGCATGGAAAGTTATGAAAAGATTCAAGACTACCAGCAGAAAATTGCCGATAAAGATAAGGAAAAGAACGACTTGCAGGCTGGACGACTGGGCTATCCCGTCACTTCGAAGAATCCGTTTGCGATGACGCGCGAAAAATGCGACAAGAAGATTCAGGAACTGCAGAGCGACATCCGTGAGCTCAATCTGGCCATCGAACAGCAGAGCAGATTGCTGTTGGACGATCTCAACCGCCATGGGCAGGTCATGGACGCCAAGCATTTGAAATATTTGTTGAACGCGGCCGGCGGCGACGACGTCATGCAGATGATGAATCTGGCCATCATTTTAAAGCAAGTCCAGTACGCCATCGGCAAGCAGATCAAGGCGGATCCGCAGTTCAACGGCGCGCAACTGCAACGCTATGTCGGCATCCAGCTGGTGTTGCTGCTGGCCTACCAGCAGGCCCATACGATCGGTCTGGAAAATATTAAGGACAAGTATCTTCCGCGTCTGGCGGAAATCCAGAAGAAGGCCGAAGCGAACCATCGTGAAGCACAAGCCTTGCGCAACAATGCACAGGAAGGCGAAGGTTATTTGGAGCAGAATCTCCGCCTTAGCGAAAATACCATCAAGATTGCGGAGCAGTATCGTGTGGCGTTGCAGGAAATGGCCAAGAGTCTGGAGGCTTCCCGCGCGAAGGTTGACCGCAATGTCGCCGTGACGCGTAATACCTTCAAAACGGTCACGACTGGGGCCAGCCTGCTGAAGCTCATCCAGGAGAGCTCACAGAGCTATTCCGAACTCATCAGCTTCAATCCACCGCTTCTGGACACCATCTATTCCGACCAGATGATGGAAGCTTTCCAGCAGGTTTCCGCGCAACTGAAGAATTAATCAAGTCTTTATTGTCTTATGTCTTTTGCGCCACGTCTCACGTCTCAAGTCTCGCGTCAAAACGTGTAAAAGTGGGAAACCTGAAATATGCAGAATACAATCATCCCTGATTTCATTTTCGGTCAGAATCTTGAACATACACGGGCTTGCGTTGCAGGCGGTTTGAGCGCGCAGATTTTGCGTAACCGCAAGTTCGCAGGCAAACCGTCGCGCAATGGCGTCGCGTTGGACTGGCAGGGTGGCGGCGACAATGTCTTCTATGAATTGGTCCAGAGCGGCTACACACGCCATGCGGCGCGCAACAGGATGTTTCGCCAGAATGAAATCAACAGCCAGTTCATCATGAATTTGTCTGATGATTTTGCAGGAATCCATCAGATGGTCGGCCATTTGCGGTGCGGTGTTATCCATACGTTTAGAATCGTGGCAAGAACTTGCAATGGAGAGCCTTGCAAGATTCGTTTGTTCGTCTCCGCGTATGGAGAAAGGCATCAGCAGGATTTTGTCATCGATGGGACGGACTGGCGGACAATGCAGATGATGTTCACGACGGGATGGAGCAGCGATTTCAAGGTTGCCATATTGGTGGAGCCTGGTCATTCGGCCATCGTCGGCGTGGTGTCGCTGATGCCGAACGACCATTTCCATGGCATGCGACGTGATGTCGTCGAGCGTCTGAAGGAGATTGGCACATCCGTCATCCGCTGGCCAGGAGGTAATTTCGCGGGTGAATACCGCTGGCGGGACGGCCTCTTGGATCGTGACCAACGTGCTCCGTTGCAGTCATATATGGAAATCGAAACGCAGACTCACACGCATGGCTACGACAACCATGAAATCTGCACGGACGATGTCATCGCCCTGTGCCGCGAGATAGGTGCCGAGCCATTTTTCACTATCAATGCCGTGTGGGATTCGCCAGAAGAAACGGCGGCGTGGGTGGAATATTGCAATGGCGATGAGACGACGCCCATGGGCAGAATCCGTGCGTTGCATGGGTATCCTAAACCGTTCAATGTCAAGCTGTGGTCGTTGGGCAACGAGATGGGCTACGGACACATGGAAGGGCCGCATACGCCGCAGGAATATGTGGAATTAGCACGGCGGAACGCCGCCGCCATGCTGAAGGCGGATCCGACGCTGAAGCTTGTGTCGTCCGGCCCATATCCGAATGCGGACTGGACGAATGGTGCGGCGATTCCGTTGGAAGATATCGCGCCGATCAGCTCGTTGCACCATTATATGCAGCCTGGCATATTGGACATGACGTCGCCTGAACGCACGAAGGCCATCGTACAACGGATGCTCGGACTGGCAGAGGGCCTGTTCCGTCTGGCGGAAAAATTCCGCGACCAATTGCCGCCGTCACATCGTATCTCCTTCGACGAGTGGAATGTATGGTATAGCTGGTTCCGCAATACGGGCACAGCTGGCGGCATGCTGGCCTTGCGTGTCCTGCATGGTTTCATGAAGCATTGGCAGGATTGGCGGTTGGCCGTCGTTTGCTTCTTCCAGCCTGTCAATGAAGGCGCGATCGACGTGCCGATGGATGATGAAGAAGAGGCGAAGCTGACTGCCATGGGGCAGGCCATGTCGTTGGCGTCAAAGCACAAAGGTAATCGCGTCGTGCAATTGGCGGGCATGCCGGAAGAGTCGTTTGCCTCGGAACGGGCGGATGTAAAGCTTGTTGTCACGTTGGCGAATACGGATATGGAAAACAGTCTGGAATGGAAGTTGCCGGAAGGATATGCCGTTGTCGACGATGAAAGCAGCATTTGGCAGGCGGAGTCTTTCCTGCCGCGTTCGACGTTTATCCGCAAGCCGTTGGCGATTGCAGGAAGCGTGGATTTACCGCCGTTCAGCATGGCGTTGGTGGTGTTGGCAAAGATTGATAAATAAGGCGTTGACAAATAAAATAGTCCTTGATATATAAAGGAGTTCCATCAGATGAAACGGATGCTGTTTTCATTCATCATGCTGTTTGTGTGCGTTTCCTATGTGCAGGCGGAAGTCCGGTCGGGCGAGAATCTGCTCGTCAACGGCGAGATGAAGGGCAAGGCATTCAATCCGTTTTCAGGCGAACCGGCCAAGACGCCGGACAACTGGATTGCGACGGGAGCTTTGGACGGCATCACTTTTTTTGTGGAAGATGAAAAGACCGGGCAGGGCTATGTGCAATTCACCCAGAAAGATACGACAAAGCCATGGCCGGAGGTCGTCATCAAGCAGGCGGGCGTGAAACTGGTCGAAGGGGAGAAATACCGCTTGTCGGCAACGGTTCGGACGAAGGGCTTTGAAAGCCCGCACTGCGGTGTCGTCGTGTATGATCGTGGATGGTACCACGACGTCGGTGTCAGACGTTTTCCGAAGGATTCCGACTGGACGACCGTATCGGCGGACGTGACCATGCTGCCCGTAAATGGCGGCGTTTACACATTCGCGGTGTTCGCATGCGATTTCAAAGGGACGGTTGAATTCAAAGACGTCAAACTGGAGGCGTTGACAGAAAAGGCGTTGGCGGAGTCGGGCAAAAGCGAATTGGTCAATATCGCTAGCAAGCCCGTTCTTATTCCATGGCAGCCGCTTCTCAATCAGATTCCGCTTCCGGAAAAAGGCTTGTTCGACTGGCTTACGGGGGAACGTCATCCGCAGATCGACTTCTTTTTCCATGGCTTGCTTCCGGATAGTGGTGCATACGGCGATTTCGACATTCGTTATGCAGTCGATGATTTTCCGGAGGAAAGTGTTGTGCTTCGAAGCGGAAAGAATACGCTCGTGTTCCATAACGGCGTGAAGGAAGGCGATTTCAAGTTGGCGATCTCGCTCGTCAATCGCGCAAGCGGGAATGTCGTCTTGAAGCAGGAATACACGGCGACATTCATCCGTCCTGTAAAGACTTCCGCGAAGGGACACAAACGGTTGAACAATCTTGTTGTTGAAATCTTAAACAATCCGTTGAAGAAAAATGTGGATGAACAGACCTTCCGTTTCTGCACCTTGCGAGACGGGTGGGTGTTCATCGCCGCACAAGACGCCGCCGCTGATTCGCTGGAAATCGTTTTGGATGGGAAACTTACCGTCATCACCGCCAAGACGCCGCGGCTAGAGACTTTCCGCGATATCCTCAAAGGCGACCATCTCATCACCGTCAAAGGCGCGGTGAATGGAGGAAAACTTATTGTCCGTTCCATTCCGGAAATCTACAATTACAAACCATGCTGTGACAGCATGCTTCCCGAAAATCCGCACTATGATTGGGATTTCCAGAACAAATACGTCCATTACGCCGTCACGACGCATAACGACGGCGTGGTGCCAGAGGAGCATCAGAAGGAGTTCTTCAAGGCCGGATACAAATGGATCGACAGCATCGGAACGGTTCATGTGTCCGCCGATGATCTTGTCAAGAGATTGAACACATGCAAAGGCATGAACGACCCGCAGTATCAAGGCGTTAGCTGCGACGAGCAGTTCTTCGGCGATTATACTTCCATCTTGCCGTTTACGGCCGGCATGAAACGGTTCGTTCCAAAAAACGACCACGTAACTTATACATGGATTACCGGAAAACCTTCTGTTCCAGGTATTGACAATGATTTTCTGGCCGTTTGCGTCAATACGTGTCATGGACGCGGACGGCTCATTTCAGAAGTCTATTGCCGCACGCTTCCCACGCTGGAGGAGGCAAAGGCCTATCTGAACGACGCCATTGTCGAACGGACGGCCAGTTTCAAGAAATACTATCCGGATATTATCGACCATTGGGGTTTGATCTTCGGCAACTTCATTCAGATACCGGTCATTTCACTGGCCCATCATCCGAATGTTGATTACAAATACTATCTGGACATGCAGTTCAACATTCTGGCGAACCATCCTGAATGCAAGGATATGGCAATTACAGGTTATTGGGGGACAAGGCATTGCGACTTCGAACTCTACCGCTGGTGCTTCATGCTGACTCGTCATTACTGCATCGAAGGGAAGACGACGATGCTGTCGGACGAATATGGATTCACATACTCCCCCGGCCATGTCGTCAACGGCGATTTCGTGGACGGACTTCAGAATTGGATGGTTGTCGGAAACGTGACGACGGGCAAGATGGATGAATACGCGCATCGGAGCCAAGATCGCTGGTCTGCACCGCGCGGCGTTGGTGACACGTTCGCCATTCTGACGAAGGAAGGTGACGAGACCAGTTCCGTCTCGCAGGTCGCGAAAGGCTTCACGCCAGGTCGGATATATTGTTTGCAATTTGCCGCTGTGGATTACAACGAATTGAAGGAGAACAAGTTCAATCCGCATCGCATCGGCGTCGATGTCACGTTGGGGGAAGGTGCGGAAATCGACGCGGCGCAATCATGGGTGCATGTTGACAAGCGGGAATGGGGGCAGTACAAACACAACCACCATGTTCCGAAATGCAATCTGCACCATGTGGTGTTCAAGGCGACCAAGCCTGAAATTTCAGTGACAATCCATAATGGAAAAGCAGTCAAAGGCGAAGCCGCCGCCGTTAATTACGTCATGCTGAATCCGTTTTTGGTTGAGAAGTGAGAAGAAGGTGGCGCGTGCGTCCTGCCTGCGCTCGACGGCTTCCGCCGTCCTGGACAAAAGTGGCGACGGCAGGATGTCCGCACCTACACAGTGCCGTCAATTACGTCATGCTGAATGCGTTTTTGACAGAGAGGTGATGATTTGTATTGCTTTTTACGGCTGTTTCTTGACCCAATTTTCCAGTTTTAAGCCATGAATTCTGGAAAAATGGGCTGTGTTGTTCGTGATGAGTGTATCATCTTCCGCAATCGCTGATGCGGCAATCAGCATATCCATGTGGCTGATGGTATTGCCTTGCGCCTCAAGTTCATTTCTTAATTGCGCATAAGTTATTGCTGCATCGGTGTTCCATGCGATGCATTGAACCAAATTGCAGAATCCTTGGACTTTTCTTATCAATGTAAGGTTGTTCCGTTTCATGGCTCCATATTGCAATTCTGCAACGGTGATGGCGGAAATGCATACATGAGGAACACGCTTGTCAAATTCCTTTGTGACTTCTGGATGATCTTCTCGTATTATGTAGGAGGAAATATCCGTGTCAAGCATATAGCGGTTCATCAGAAAAGATTCCTATCTTGAACTGGCAGATCATCACGTTCGATTTGGAAATCCGGGCAGGGAGGCAATGCATGAAAAGCCCGTAAAGCAGCCTCCTTGTCGATAATCGGCGACAAGACGATGCTGTCTCCCTGACGTCTGATTTCTACCTGGGATGCCTTGAACCTGTATTTTTTGGGTATGCGAACTACTTGTGAGCGTCCCTTCATGAATATTTTGGTTGTTTCCATGTTTGTACCTCTCTTTTTTTGATACCTATTCATAGAATACCTATCATTAATAGATATCAAGATTCAAGGAAATCAAGTTTTTTTCATGGGAAATTTCACAAATACAAATAATCATTCAGCACGGGCTGGAGGCCGCCGTTCTGCATGTCGCGGTACATCGTCTTGATGCTGCGGCCGTCCTGTATTTCGAACTGTTCGTCGCCAGTGTTCTTTTCCTCCGTGCCCGTGTATTTCGCTTCGTGGTCGCCGATGCCTGTGGAGACGCCGGCGGAAATCTTTGTTGCGCAGATTTTTGCGATGCCGTTGCGGAACGATGCGGATTCACGACTGGAGACGGTGATGCCGACGAACGGCAGGAAAATCCGATAGGCGCAGAGTATTTGACAGAGCTCGCGTTCGCCGACGTCACGCGGATTGATGCGGCCGTTGTTGACGATCGGACGGAGGCGCGGGCAGCTGAGGCTAAGCTCTGCATGCGGATATTTGCGGTTGATGAGATAGACGTGGTAAGCGGATGCAAAAGCATCTTTATGCCAATCACTTAAGCCAAGAAGTGCAGAGAAGCCCGCGCCGCGCATACCGCCCATCAAGGCGCGTTCCTGCGCATCGAAACGATAGGGCCAGACGCGTTTGTGGCCGAGTAGATGGAGCTGTTCGTATTTGACACGGTCGTAGGTCTCCTGAAAGACGGTGACGTAGTCGCAGCCGCATTCATGGAGATAACGGTATTCATCGACGTTCAGCGGATAGATCTCCACGCCGATGTTGCGGAAGTACTTACGGGCGGTTTTGACAGCGTCGCCGATGTAGGAAACATCTGACTGCAGGCGGCTTTCACCCGTGAGGATTAGGACTTCTTCCATGCCGGAGTCGGCGATGACTTTCATCTCGTGTTCGATTTCGTCGGGATTCAGTTTGCGCCGCGCGATATTGTTGTAGCAGTTGAAGCCGCAATAGACGCAGTAGTTTTGGCAGTAGTTGGCGATGTAGAGCGGCGTGAAAAGATAGACGGTGTTGCCGAAATGGCGCTGTGTCTCCAATTCAGCGCGGCGGGCCATCTTTTCCAGATACGGCGCGGCGACGGGGGAGAGCAGGGCCTGGAAATCGGTGACGGTGCAACGGTCGCTTGCGAGGGCGCGGCGGACGTCTGCGTCCGTATAGGCTTCGGGCGTGTATGCGTCCATCGTGGCGATTACACGATCTTTGATGTCCGATTCAAGAACTTGCTGTCCAGGCAGATACGCCATGATATCCGTTCGGCTGGACGGATCGTTTTCCAGACGGTGCTTCCGTTCGAGGGCGGCTGGCGGCAGCTGGTCGCTGTCGATGAAATAGATTTGATTTTCTTCGTTCATGATGACCGCTCCTTAGTGAAGGAAGCCAGTGAGTGGATCGGACGCGGACGCGCCGCGCGGCAATGTGCGGCCGAGGCCTGCGAGATAGGCGGTACGGCCAGCCTCAATGGCGCTTTTGAAGGCGGCGGCCATGGCGGGAACGTCTCCTGCGGTGGCGATGGCGGTGTTGGCCATGATGGCGGCGGCGCCCATCTCCATGGCTTCGCAGGCCTGCGAAGGCTTGCCGATGCCTGCATCGACGATGATCGGCAGGTCGATTTCATCGATGAGAATCTGGATGAAGGCGCGTGTTTCGAGGCCGCGGTTGGAGCCGATCGGAGCGGCCAGCGGCATGACGGCGGCCGCTCCCGCCTCTTGCAGACGGCGGGCGGCATAGAGGTCCGGATACATGTAGGGAAGAACGATAAAGCCTTCCTTCACAAGCATTTCAGTTGCTTTGACGGTCTCTTCGTTGTCGGGAAGGAGGTATTTGGAGTCGCGCATGATTTCGATTTTGACGAAATCGCCGCAGCCCATGGCGCGGGCCAGGCGGGCGATGCGCGCGGCTTCATCCGCATTGCGGGCTCCCGACGTGTTCGGCAGTAGCGTCACACCTTTCGGAATGTAGTCGAGCACGCTTTCGGACTGTTTCGTGTTGGCGCGACGGACGGCCAGCGTGATGATTTCAGCGCCGCCTTGTTCGACGGCCGCCTTGATCAGCTTGAGGTCGTATTTGCCTGAACCGAGAATGAAACGACTGTGGAATTCATGTCCACCGAGAACGAATGTGTCTTGCATGGTTGTAATCTCCTATTGTAGAATGAGTTGGATAACTTGATTGGCTTGATGGCCTGCGCAGACGGCGACGCGCGGGGCCATGAGGCCCGTCATGCCGCCAGCCTCCGTCTGGCCGTCGCCGCAGACGTAGAGACGTCGCATCGGATGGGTGGTCCGGATATCGTTGGCGTCGCCGTAACCTGCCATGCCGACGCCTGATACGACAATCGTCTGTGGGCATTCCGCCAGCAGTGTGCGGACCAGCATGGCCTTGTTTTCAGGGCGGTCGAACGCTTCGCAGACGATGGGCCATTCTTTGAAGATGGCGGCGGCGTTCTGCTGCGTGACGGTTTCACAGACGGTTTCGATGTCCAGATACGGATTGATGTCGGCGAGAATGTCACGGATGGCGTCTGTCTTGAATCGCCCAAGGTGCGGAATGCCATACATTTGGCGGTTGAGATTGGTAACATCGACTTTGTCGAAATCAACCAGTTTCAGATGGCCGATTCCGCTTCGCGCGAGCATGACGGCGATATTTGAACCAAGCCCCCCAAGGCCCGCGACGGCGACGCGGGCGGCCTGCAGTTTCGCCTTGATTTCCGGCGCGAAGCGTTCGTCAAACGCGCGATCGAGTTCGCTTTTGTCGATCATGGTCAGCCCCCTTGGACAAACCGCACGATTTCAAGCGAATCGCCGTCTTTGAGAATGGTTTTCTCAAATTGTTCGGGCGGAACAATTTCCAGATTGAGTTCGACGGCGACGCGTTTGGCGTCAAGCCCAGCCTCTTTCAGATATGCCGCAAGACTTTTGCCTGCGGCATCGACCTTTTCTCCGTTGATTGTCAGCATGATTTTGCCCCTAAAAAGCGCAAAAGCCGCCACGAAAGAAATCATACCCGTGGTGGTATGCCCCTTCGCAACGGCTTTTCGTTGGTCAATTAAAATGTAAACAATAATAATGTAACCGTGAAAGACATTTTGTCCAAGAAGATCTGGAAAAAAACATGTTATGGGAGGCGCAAAAAATCAATGGCGGTATATAGTAGCATGTTGTCGATGAGTTGTTTTAACACGTAGAAGGCATTGGAAATGAGACTGAAACTGATAGCATGCAAGGCGATATACAGGGAGCTGGCATACGTGACGGCTTTCTCGGAGAACATCGTTGACGTGACATGGGTGCGGCAAGGCCTCCATGAACGGCCCGAACAGCTCCGTGAGGCGTTGCAGAAGGAAATCGACGCCGTGGAGTCGGGAACGGACAGCCATACCAACAGAATCTGCTCAAGAGGCGAAGGAAGCGGCGTCGCGGATGATTTCGACGCGATTCTGCTCGGTTACGGGCTTTGTTCCAACGCGACAACGGGCATTTCGGCGAAGCAGCATCGCCTGGTTATCCCAAAGGCTCACGACTGCATCACGTTCTTCTTGGGAAGCAAGGAGTTGTATGCATCGTACTTCCAGTCGATCCCCGGATGTTATTGGTTTACGGCCAGTTGGATTGAAAACACGAACATGCCCGGCGAGGACAGTTGGAAGCGGATGACGCAGATGTTCAAGGAGAAAGGATACGACGACGAGACGATCGACTATCTTCTGACGGAGTCCGGCGGTCTGAACAACTACAGCAACATCGGCTACATCCGCATGCCGTTTCTCGACAGGCCGTCGTACCGCCAGATATCCATGGACGCCGCCAAGTTCTTCGGCTGGAATTTCCACGAAATCGAAGGAAAACTGGATCTGCTAGAGCGTTTCATCGCAGGCGATTGGGACGAAAAGGACTTTCTCATATTGGAGCCTGGCGAAACCGCCGCGCAGTCGTATGATGATGAAATCATCAAGAAGTCAACTGATAAATTACCAAAGGAATAACAGAGCTGTCCCAGTCCTCGTCCAAAATGGCAATTTCATGGCGTATTTGAGCATCGGACACCTTGATTTTTCAAAGCACCCTTTTTGTGTGTAGAAATTGACACAATTAAGTCAAGGAATAAGAAAAAAGATTCAACGCCTCCCCAGTAGCCGTTCAATCAGTTTTTCGCGGACGATAGCGTATGCTTCATGCGGGTTGTATGAAAGGGGGGGACGTAGAATCATGGTTGTATCTTCTGTAAATTCAGGATTTAACATCTTTTCCTCCATGTTGGCGATGAACTGCCGATAGGATGGAGGCTGTTCAGTTGTGAAGGAAATGTACTTTTCGTGGCAAAGCAGTATCTTGTCGATATCGACATCGACATTGGTCAAGACGTAATAGAGATCGAACAAATCCCGTCCTTTTCGACGTTGATATAGAGCTCTAAACTTTGTACCAAGCAGTTCCTCCAGATGGTAGGTGGTTATCTGGCAATTCCCATGGAACCATTGATTTTCAACAGAAAATGGCTTTTGAATCAGTCCAAGAACGTTGAAATGCTCACAACAGTTGATTTCGATTTTCAAGCGAATCTGAATGACTGGCGGGATTTCCGAATCAATTCGGAAGAGAAAAGAATTGCTGTGGCGTCGCTGTTTGATGACTTTGTCCGGCAAAAAAGAAAGAACTTCACCAAGTCGTTGCAGGATAGGCTTGATGGGGCCTGGATGGATTTGGACCAGATCAATGTCTTCACTGAAGCGAGGCTGTGGATGGAAAAACAGCTTGTGCAAGGCGGTGCCGCCTCTGAACGCCAGTTGGGAGGCAAGAAAATCGTCATTGTAAATGGCTACTAGACAACGACAGATGATCAAGTCCTGTTCGACTTGTTTATTAGCCGGCCATGGGGCATTTTGGTGCCAAGCTTCAATGTACTCTCGATTAATCATATATCATCAACCTCCGGGATTACATTCACATGGATGTGCCATCTTGAATTTTGATCATAGATGACGCTGTGATGGATTTGCTTGGACAGGGCGGTCCAACGGAACGCCAGACGGGCATTGCGCAGTCTTTCATAGAGTTCTTCGGCTTGTCTGGACTCATCAAGCACATTTTCCATGATGTAGCCCAGCCGTTGGAAGGCGGAGATGGTTCCTATACGGAACAAGTTTTCATCAACATTCTTGAAATCAGTGCATTCAAGGAGTTCTGCCAATACTGTCGCCGCTCTGGACATGCCGCCAATGCGTTGCGAATACTGTACAAGGTCAACGGCAGTCAGTTCTGCGTTGGAATAGCGGATTTCGCCTGTTTCGCTCTTCTTCTTCAATAGGAGCCTTTCTGGAATGACACGCCTGTAATTCCATGCGATGATTGGATTTGTCCGTTCGGAAGTTTTGGCGGCAGGGAGTGTCGTGCAGACACAAAGCCTCTGGGGACTTTGGTGAGCGGCACCATGCAGTTCACCTGCGCTCAGTAAACTTATGTAATATGGCTTCTTGAGATAGTCCATCAATTGATCAATATAGTAATATGGAGGAATGATTTCCCAATCCTTGTAGCGGGGGGGAAGCCGGACATAGAAGCCTTTGTGAACGGATGTTATCTCCCGATGTCCCGACAGACGAAACAGTTCGTTTTGAATGATTCCACTTGACATAGATGGAAAGGCAGATTGCACCTCCTTGACGGAAAAGGTGACATTCCCTTCCAATTCTCGTTGCCGTATCCAATTCATGATTGACATTTTTATCGCAATCCTCATCTAAAAACATGATGTTCGCTATAAAAATGTAAGATAATACTGATTTTTTACAATGCAAGAAAAATATTGGAAAAAATAATTATATTTTGAAAAAACAAATTAAAGAATTGGAAAATCAGTGATTTTTGAAAAATCTAGAGATTGTTTCCTTGACCTGACGTTTTCTCACGCTATATTGACTGTTATGATACTGTTATGATTGCGTTTGTTGTTTGGAGAAAACACGATGGAAGCGGTGCTGGAAGCGGCGCATTTTCAATTGACTAGACATTGCAATCTGCATTGTCGTTTCTGCGGGCAGGCGAAAGGCGTCGCGGGCGGCAATGGCAGTGGCGATTTGCCGCTTGCATTTTGGCTGGATGTCGCCGCGCAGTTGAAAGCAATGAGTCCGTCACCATCGCCGACGGTGACGCTGTGGGGCGGCGAGCCGTTGATGTATCCGTTTTTTGATGATTTGGCCAACTATCTGAAGAAGAAAGACTTCCGTCTTGGATTGATTACCAACGGCACGCTGATTGACCGTCATCTGGAGGCCGTGTCGTTGATGGATGACATCCATATCTCCGTCGATGGGCGGGAGGATCTGAACGACGCTGTTCGTGGCGTGGGGACGTTTGCCAAAATCAAGCAGAATCTGGAATTGCTGCGGCCTTTCAAAGGTCATTTGTATTGTCTGGTGACGGTGTCCGATCAAAATGTCGATGAACTGGCGGAGATTCCCAATCAATTGGCAGAATTGCGGCCGGACGCCGTCACGATGGGGCAGTTGATTTATCTGAACGGCAAGGAGATAGAGAACTTTCGCCGTTATAGCCGTAAGCATTTTGGTTGTGACTGCCCTGAACTGGAAGGATGGCGGCGTGATGATGACCACGACTATTTGGAACGGCTTTCACGCGGTGTGGCAGAGTTGAACCGTCGTTCCTATTGTGTTCCTGCGTCGTTCACGCCGCATACGCGGCAACGGGCATGCTGTCGCCAACCATGGAAACGCATCCATGTGCGGTATGATGGCGAGGTCGGTTTCTGTACGGATTTTTTCAGTTTCAGCGCGGGCAATCTGCGTGAAAAGCGTTTGGTGGAAATCTTTCACGGTGAAAGGGCGGAATTGTTCCGCGAAGCTGTGAAGAGTGGTTGTTTGAGCATCTGCGCTCATTGCCCATGGCGATTGCAGTAGCAGGAGGTTTGTTATGCGCAAGACATTGCAAATCAGACATTATCTTTTTGGTGAAATCTATCGGGCGGGCAATTCGTCCGTCCGTTTGCCGTCGGTTCGTGAATTGGCGCGGCGTTTCACGGTGGCTCCATGCACCGTTTCTGCCGTGACGGCGGAACTGATTCGCGATGGTTGGCTACGTTCGCGTCGTGGTCTGGGCATTTTCACGAATCCAGAGAAAATCGCGGATGACGCGGAGGCGGGGCTGATCGGCGTGATCAACGGCGACGGCTGCCTGTACTATTTCAATCGCGACGTGTTTAATTCGTTTACGGCGATCGGACGTCAGATTCTTTCGCATAAGTTCAACTTCCGCAATATCTTGCTGGATAGCGCGGATCCCGATGACATGGTACGGGAGATCAGTCAGCAGCCGATTCGTGGATTGATTTGGAACGCGGGAACTGTCGTTGTTCCTGAAGAAATCGCCATTCGTTTGAAAAAAAGCGATCTGCCGCTCGTGGCGGACTGTCCGCATTGGGAACGAATCGACGTTGTCTGCAGCGACTACAGCGTGCTCGGCAATTCATGGGCGGACTGTTTTCGGAAGAATCCGTCCAAGCGACCGTTGTTCTATCTCCCTGAATGGTATTGCCTTCAGTTGATGCCATGGATTCCGAAGGAACTGGTTGATATCGTCCATCCGGGGCAGGAAAGTCCTGCCAAACAGTATGACATCATCGTGACCGACGCGGCGCATCATCGGCAGATACAGGCCCTCCAGCCATCCTCTGAAGTTTATGACTGGAATGTTCATCGCGGCATCCGCTGGGTTCCAGACTATCGGAGCATTGCGGATGGCTTGATGGATCGTTTGCTCC
The DNA here is from genome assembly GCA_017554445.1 of Victivallales bacterium. GTDB lineage: Bacteria > Verrucomicrobiota > Lentisphaeria > Oligosphaerales > Oligosphaeraceae > UBA1407. Next base: position 11,555 of record JAFZIJ010000193.1, on the reverse strand, counting down.
GCCTCATGAAGGGAGGGGATGAGAAAAAGTTTATCGAGAAAACATTCATCCAATTGAAAGAGAGCCGTTAACGCCATGCAATATTCTTTTGTGAATAATAATTCATTAAGATATGTGGCCATCAGCATGGCCATGCTGGCAGTCTGTTCTGTCGCACAATCGTCGGTAAAGGAATATCATCTTGATTCATCGGGAGTTGTGACGATTGGCGACGGCATCCAACTGGATTTGCGGTCGTATCCAAAAGACTGGAAAGGGCGGTCCGCCATGTCAGTCGGTCATGATACGCCTGATGCGCAGACACTTACGGCGCATTGGAAACTTCAGCACGAAAAGAAGTCGTATGGCAATGGTTTCACGACGCTTCGACAAATAGATGATAAACGGACGGAAGTCCACATGGGCGTGACAATGACGGAAGATCTTCCAACGGAAGGACTTGTTGTCTCCATCACGATACCGGAGAAACTCATCGTAGGTGGAACATTTGAAGATGACAAAGGAATTCGTGGCGATGTTCCGCAGAATTATCGTATTCTTTCATTGTATCTGGATACGCCAAAGCGATTTTCGTTTACATTGCCTGCCGTGAAACGAAAACTGGGCTTTGAACTGCCTGAAGGCACACGATTCAATTTGCAGGACGACCGTCAGTGGGGACCGACGTTTACCATGCGTATCTATCTGACAGGACCGGATTTGCTAAAAGCGGGCAGGACATACGAAACGACATACAGGATTGTCGGCGAGACGCATCGCGCCGCCGTCATGCAACCGCTTGTCATTCATCAAAACGATGACTGGATTCCGTTGGACTATTATAAAGATATCCAGCCGAATTCCGCCATTGATTTTTCGCAATTGCCGTTCCGTGACGCTCCCGCTGGCAAGCATGGCTGGCTGAAGAATGATCATGGTCATTTTGTTTTCGAAAAACTGCCTGGCAAGCCGCAACGGTTCTACGGCATCAACTTGTGCATTGATGCGCCGTTCTTATCGCATGAAGGTGCGGATAAACTCATAACGCGCTTATGCCGAGCAGGATACAATAGTATCCGCATCCACAATTGCGAGGCTGGATTCGTGAAAGGTTCAGCAGACAGGATATCATTCAATCCAGAGATGATGGATCGTTTCGACTATCTTTTCGCACAAGCCAAAAAGAACGGAATCTATGTGACAACCGACCTGTATGTTTCGCGAAAAGTCCTGTGGCAAGATATTGGTCTGGAAGGAGATGGACGAATTCCAGACAATACGCTCAAGGCGTTGTTTCTCGTTTATGAGCCTGCGTTCGAAAATTGGCGGACGTTTGCGGAAAAACTGCTTGGCCATGTAAATCCTTACACGAAGCTGCGTTATGCGGACGATCCCGCCATGCCGTTCATTGCGCTCATCAACGAAGGCGTCTTTGCATGGAGCAGGGGAGATATTTTCAATTTGTCGGTCACTCAACAGGCTTGGAAACAATGGCTTGCAGAAAAACGCAAGGCGCAGGCGGATTACGCCGCAGACGCACCAATGGATTGCAACGGTCAGACGATTCAATCCCATCATGCGTTGTTCGAATTCATGAGCGACATGGAGGCGCGGTTTACCGCCAAGGCTCGCGACTTCCTGCGGCAGATAGGTGTGAAAGCGATGCTGACGGATTGGAACTGCTTACCGATGCCACGTGCGGATGCCGTCACAGGATCGATGGACTATGTTGATACGCATTTCTACATCGACCATCCGTCGTTTATTTATGAACCATGGGCACTTGCGAATGTCACGCGATCGCGTCCTGACAGGGCGGTGCGCGGCATTCCGCTGAATGCCGCGAAGCTTGCGCTTAAGACGAACAAGCCGTTCACGATTTCCGAATGGAATTTCTGCCGTCCGAATCCATGCCGAAGCGTCGGCGGGCTGCTGACGGGATTTTGCGCGGCGCGGTTGGACTGGGATGCCTTGTGGCGGTTCTATTATCTTGGTTTCGAGGCGGAACTGGATGATGGAACGCCGTGGCTACCGTATCTCAATCCGAACGGTTATTTCCATATCGTGTCCGATCCGTTCCAAGTCGCTTCCGACCGCGCGGGATTGTTGTTGTTCATGAATCGACAGGCCGTGAAGCCGAACCGCCTTGCGCAAAATTTGGGCCGCTTTCCGCTGTCCATTGAAGAGGGCAGTGGACGGTTTACCGTCGCAACTCCTTGCACGGCAGGTGGATTTGCCATGGATGGTGATACGTTGAAAGCCGCGCCGTTGACGGCGCGTGTCCATGGTTCACAGGCCGCCATTTGGGCAAGTTCTGTTGATTTGAAACCGCTTGTGGAATCCGACCGAGTTCTTCTGACGTTTTTGACGGATTTGCAGAAAGACGGCACGCAATTCCTTAATGAAAAAGGACTTGTGTTGCAGAAGTGGGGGACGGAACGCATCGTCGTTCACCATGGCGAAGCCGAAGTCACGCTAGTTGTACGAAATGCCGCCGACTATGATGTGTGGATGTTGGAGACGGATGGGCGTCGCGTTGCCAAAGTTCCTGTGAAAAACGTGGATGGAAAGCTGTCGTTTACGGCGTCTGTCAAAGGCCCAGACGGCAAAGCGCATTTTTTGTTTGAGATAGCTCATAAATGAAATTGTTTTTTGTAAAAAAATAACAACAAGAGGAAACAACCATGGCCATGAAACTGAAAGGTGACGCGATTATCATGGATGCACGCAAACATGCGCTCATCCAAAGCATTGATTTTCCGGAAGTCAATGATGAGACGATTGTTGTGAAGACGAAACGGAGCGGCGTGTCGTTTGGAACGGATATGTCGCTTTATGAAGAACAGGCGTTTCCGGCCTCGAATTTGAGCTATCCGTTAGTGCCGAGCTATGAAGAAGTTGGAGAAGTCATTTTCGTTGGCGAGAAAGCTCCGTGGAAGAATGGCGACAAGCCGTTCAAGGTCGGCGATCGCGTCATGGCGAATGAAGTCCGCCATTATCCGGGGCTTTGCGCGGCATGGGGCGGCAGTGCGGCCTATGCTGTGAAGAACCTTTATACGGCTCCCGCGCCGATGGATGAAGTCGTGGCGATTCCGGACAACGTCAGTTACGAAGAGGCGGTGGTCGCGTATTTGGGCACCGTGGCGTTGAAAGGCGTGCAGATGGTTGGCGTCAATGCGGGCGAGACGGTGATGGTCACAGGTTGTGGCTGCGTCGGCCTGTCCGCCATGCAGTTGGCGCGGATCTATGGCGCGAAACGCATCATCGCGGCGGACATCCATGCGAATCGCCTGGCCCATGCACAGAAATACGCGGATGCTTTGATCGATCTTTCGAAGACAGATAACGCAGCGGAAGCGGTCAAACAGGCTTGCAATGGCGGCTTGGCGGATGTCGTGATCGAATGCAGCGGCAATCCGGATGCTGTCAATCCGTTGGCCGACTACGTCCGCTATGGCGGCCGCGTCCATCTGCAAGGGCAGTACCGCGCTCCCATAACCATCACGGAATACCAACGTTGGAACTGCAGCGACTTGCGGATTTCCTGCTCCATCGCCACGAACAAAGGATGCAAGGCGGAAGTCCTGCGCTATATCTCCGAAGGGAAGTTCGATGCGAAACTGTGGGATGAAGTCGTCGATTACCATCGTGCTCCCGAAATCTACGCGAAGATTGAGGCCGACCGCTACAAGTATCTGAAATTCATCTTCAAATGGGAGGATTGAACATGACAGACAATTATTTCAGCTCATCGCCGTGGGGCTTCCGCTTCATGAAGACGGCGGATTATTGCCGCGCATTGAAGTCGTTGGGGCTGAATCGACTCTGCTTCATGCTCGGACCACAGGACGGCTTCCCGCAGGCGATCAAAGGCGGTTCCGCACAGGCGGGAAAATATCGCGAACTCTTTGCGAAGGAAGGCGTTGAGGCGTTGGAAGTCGCCATGTCGCTGGACGGGACGGCGGATGATGTGAAAACGATTGCGGCTGTCGGTGCCACGTATCTGCGCATTTGCGAAGTCTGGGCGCATACGGAAGAGGAATTCACGCGAGTGTCCAATCGTCTGTGCGAACTTGGAAAACAGGCGGTGGAATATGGATTGACGGTGATCGTCGAGAATCATGGCGGGCTAATGGCGACATCCGATGACTGCCTGCGGCTGTTTGAGGCGATTGGCATGGACAATGTCAAACTGAACTACGATGCCGCCAATTTCGTCCATTACGGCGGCGAAGACGCGCTAACGGCGTTGAAAGCGACGCGCAGCATCATCGGCTTCACCCATCTCAAGAATGTGAGCGAGAACGGCTTCCAGAAAGGCGTATTTTGCCGAGTAAAAGACGGTGTCATAGACTACCGCCCGATTCTGGCAGAGCTCAAGACATTCTATTCAGGCTGCCTCTGTCTTGAATACGAGAAGCCAGATGATGCATTGGAAGGCACGGCGGATGATTTGGCTGCGCTGAAAGTATGCCTGGGAAAATAGTCAATTGCCTTATGGAGCATGAAGATTTGATAAGAATGTAAAAGATACATTGAGATTCTGTTGTTTTCAAGGAGGTGACAAATGGAAGTCAAGCAAATTCAACATGCCCTTTTAGGTGTTACCGTGTTTGTTTGGATATGGGTTTTCTGGCTAGGTTATGATTGCTATAAAATGGAAAACTCTTTGAAACATTCCAGCTTGAAAAACACAAAGATGCAGACCGTGACTGATGCAAAACAAAATAACAATAACGAGAGCATAATTGCACATAGATATCATAGTGAAACAATACAGGATTTAGAAGTAAAAGCTCTGTCTGCCGAGAATGAGGCGAGAAAAGCGTTGGAAGAATGGCAACAGCGACAATCATCGAGCATCTATATCCAACAATGGAATAATGAGTCATTGCCTGAATATGTTGCATTAGAGGAGATAAAAGACTTGTTTCCCGATAAATATGAAGAGCTTTTATCATATATACAAAAGACGAAGGACAAATTAAAAACGCATATTATGGAGAGGCAAGAGTTTGTCAAATCAATCAAAGAGGAATGGTTGACAAAGGAAGAGTATCATCAGTTATTGGATCATTTTCAAATCTTGAACACATTGGATGAAGATATTATCAGCAATGGAGGAATGAGCAAAGAGGAACGGCAGAATCTTAAAAAACAGGAAATTCCTTTGGAACAAATTCAGAAAATCTTGAAGAAATGTTGTTATATGATGGTTGGAGATAATGGGGACACAAAGCACTTTGAAGAAAAAGTGGAAGAAATACGCACAGTATGTAAGGTTCCCGAGTATGATTTCATATTGCCAAGTCGGCCTAAAATATATCAAGGAACTCGCTGAAACTGCTGGATATGAAGTCTCTTTCAGATAAAGAGGAGGTGTTGAAATATATGAAACGAATAACACGAAATAATAGCATTATTATGCTGTTATTGATGCTTGGCTGTTTGTTCGTTTGGAAATTGACTGTATTTCGTCGTTGTTTGGAAGAGAAAGTGTTGCAGTCCTCAAATATAACAGCAAAGGAGGAGACAGCGATTGTTGCTGATGACGAAGAATCAGATTTTACCGTGGGAAAAGATAGGCAGATAATTGCCAGATTGAAAAGGTTTATCAGAAGGAACAAGATGATAGAACGTGAAGCACGGCGAGCCTTGCGGGAGGAAGAGTTTCTGGATATGTGGAACAAGCAAAATCATCGATATCGATGCACTTTTTATGATTTATTTGAGGATATGAATGCCGAGCAGAGTCTGAAGGAAAATCGTAATAAGCGGCAGGAAGATATGGAGTGTGCATGGAAACAATTGGAGAGTTTCTTGGAGCGAACAGATTTGACAAAACTCTCTTGGGAAGAGCGTGAACAGTTGGAGAAGTATAAGCTTGTTTGGAAAGAATGGGTATCAAAAGCTTATGATGTAAACATCAGCAATGAGGAGAAAATGGCGTTATATCAGCAATTGAGAAGACAGAATAATATGGTGCAGACATTGCTGATTAGGAATTTAGATAGAATTCATCAATATCCTGTAAATGATTTTGTCGAAAAATATGAAAAGATAAAACAAGCATCACAAACTTTTTTATATACAGGAAGTCGATATAGAATAGACGATCCTAGACAAATGGAACGCCATTTTAGTGTGCTATTATTTGGACAATAAGATATCTTGTTTGCGTGGAGATGATTTCAAGTGTAGTCCTTCAGTTGTATGAATATCGTACAGCTTTCCCTGCTCTGAAGAGCAAGGGTGCTACAACTATCGCTTTCCAGGCGAATGCTATTCTCAAGCCACGGGATGGCTATAAAGTTTAACATGACTTGACTGTTGGTTGTCATAAAAGATTTGCAATAGCCCATTTTATTTCAATGCGTTAGAAAATCGTCAGCAAGTTGCTGACGAAATTGAAAATGCAGATGAATCAGTAATAGTACGACAGCCAGTTTTGGGAGTAGCGTTCACGGCAGTTTTTCCAGTTTGACATAGTTGATGCGGAATTCGCCTGGGCCGCCTTCGCGCAATAGGAGCGAATAGACGTCGGTTGGAGCGCGCATCCTCCTGCATTCCATTACATAACGCCAGCCGATGTTTTCGCCGGATGGCATTTTGATTCGATTGTTCGCGTTGGCGAACGGGATGGGATTGTTCAGGACCATCGTCCATGTCGGATCCTCCTGCCGTGTATCCAAGTCTATGGTGAAGCGGAACTTGCCACCGTCCACGTCTTTCCAAACCTTTTCTGGTAGAAACACTCGAACATATCCGCCTGGATGTTGGTAGAAACCGTCTTTTACAACCAATGGTTTCTTGCCAGTTGAGCGTTTCGCACCGACGATGAACGCCACTTCCAATTCCTTCATCGGATCGCGGCTTTCAAAGATGAGCGTGCTCTCCTTCATGTCCGCAGGTGGCGTGAAGTCGGCAGTGATGGGAGCTCCTGCCTTGCCGAAAAATCCGACCGGCGTCACGGTGAAGCGGTATTTTTTGCCGGAATCGAAATAGCCGCTGGAGAAGGACTGCGTAAACGAACCGCTCCGCAGATGCGCATCCAGATGGAATTCACTGTAGGCATCAAGCCGCGTGATGGGATGGAAAACGCCGTCGGCATCCTGCCGTTCGACGGCGATATAATACTTATAGACTTCGCCGCCTTGCGTCGCTTCCGGCCACGTCAGTTTGACGGCGGAGAACGGCTGGTCAACCGTCAGTTTCAAGGCGGTGTCCGGTGGGAACGTCGGGGCAGGGGTGTTCGCCTGACGGAAGTCGCGGCGGTATGGCGCAGTCTTCGCGTCGAATGGCAGCGGAATGGTCCACGGCTCCTTGCATTCCTTGCCGGTCACGATTGAAAAACGACGGTAGATGATTTTGTCCGGATAGACATCCATGACGGCGAAATCCGTATTCTCTTTTGAGACAGGCGACATGCCGACCAGATAGCCTCTCCAGTTATGCAGGCAGCCTGCGCTGACCTCCGTGTGCGTTCCCTGCCAAATGGAATTTTCATCGCGCAAGGGAGCATGGTTATGTCCATAGATGTGAATGACTTGCGGGTATTTGCAATAGGGGCTGCGCAAGTCCGTGTATGGGGCATGGACGGCGGGGCAGTGGTCGAGAACGAAAATGGTCTTGTCGGGATATTTGGCGACGGTTTCCTCCAGTTTCTTTTCTTTCACGGCGTTTGCTGTGAATTGACTGAAAATCAGCACGGGATAGCCTTTGACGATTCGTTCGTCATCGGGTGAATTTTTGATTCCAAGCTCTTTTTGAACAGTGGGAAACGCCTCTTCGGGAGGCATTTGCTCGACTCCTCCAAGGACGTCTCGGCGGAGCAGGTCGTGATTGGCATAGACAAACAGTTCATCCGGCGGATTTTCCGGAAAGAACGACGGGAACACGTTCTGCCGATAATGGCGGTATGCCTTCACGTAAAGCAAGTCGGAAATGTCGCCCAAATGCCATATTGCATCGACTTTTTCCTCTTTGAAAACTTTCAGTGTGGCCTCCGTCTTTTGGAAACTTTTGGGATTTTCCGTCCAATGCGTGTCGCTGATGAGTCCGATGCGCATGGTCGGCTGTCCCGAAACGCGCGATGATACGAAGAAAGCCAGCAACAGAATGGCGATTAGAATTATGCTTTTCATGCTGATGATTCCCCTATTACAATTCACAATTTTGTGAGAGTGAGTTCAGTGGAAAGATTGCCGACCATGATTTGCCAACGGCCGGATTCATAGAATGGCTTGCCGTCGTCGTTGTACAGTTGGAATGTCTCGGCATCTAACGTCAAAGCAAGATGTTTGGTTTCAGAAGGTTGGAGCGAGACACGCTTTACGGCGGCCAGTTGTTTCAACGGGGCACGGGTGGATGGAGACACGGCGTGGACATAAATCTGCACGACGTCTTCGCCTGCACGCGAACCTGTATTCGTCCAATCGACTTCGACGGTCAGCGGTTCGCCGACCTTCAATTGCGGTGCGACCTGTAAATCGCTGGCTTCGAACGTTGTATAACTTAGACCGAAGCCGAATGGGAATTGCACAGGACCATCATAGAAGCGATATGTGCGGCCCGCCATGGCATAGTCCGTGAACGGCGGCAGATCTTCTGCGTTGTTGTAGAATGTGACGGGAAGTTTGCCGGATGGATTGACGTTACCAAACAGGATGTCCGCAACGGCGGTTCCGCCTTCCGCGCCCGGATAGAAGACCTGCAGAATGGCGTCCGCGTCCGGCAGATGGAGGGCGCTTCCGGAGACGTTGACGAGAATCAACTGTTTCGCGACCTTACGCACGGCATCGAACAGATGACGTTGGACGGCAGGAAGTTCCAAATCCGCCTTGTCGCCTGCGGCCTGCGGATTGGAGGCGTTGCCGCCTTCGCCTTCGATGCGATGCGTCAGGCCGACGCACAGAATGACGGCGTCCGCCTGTTCGGCGCAACTGATGGCTTCCGAAATCGTGTCGTATTCTTCCGCACAGCTTTCGGAGATGGTTTTGATGAGTTCGGAGCCGAGCGCATAGATGATGCGGCAGTCGTCATCCGCTTCATTGAGAACACCTTGCAGAATCGTCACATGACGCGTCGGGGTGCCGGAATAGTTGGCGATAAGCGTCTCGTAGTTGTCGGCGGTCGGGCCAATGACGGCGATGGTCTTCAACGCATGTTTGTCCAGCGGGAGGACTTGTTTGTCATTTTTGAGCAGGACGACGCTGCGCCGTGCGCATTCCAGAGCCAATTGCCGATGTTCTTTACATTCAATGACTTCAGAAGATGGCTCTGTGCGATTGCCGTCAAACAAACCAAGGCGGAATTTCACGTCCAACTGATGCCGAAGCATCGTGTCCAACGTTTCTTCCGCGATTTGACGTTCCGCCCAGGCGGCTTTGCAACGGTCCTGTCCATGGAAGTCCGAAATCACATCGACACCGGACTGCAATTCCTTTTCAAGCCCTTCCGCGAAGTTGCTGACTGTCTTGTGGTTATCGACGAGGCCGTGGCTGCATCCGACGTCCGTCACGATGGCGCCACGGAAGCCCCATTCTGCCCGCAGGATGTCTTCCAGCAGATGGCGGTTGATGCAGCAGGGCGTCCCGTTCAGGGCGTTGTACGCCGTCATGACGGATGACACGCCTGCATCCACACATGCCTTGAATGCACGGAGATACGTCTCGCGCAAATCCTTTTCGGAGACTTTTGAATCGAAGCCCATGCGGCCGTCCTCCGGGCCTGAATGCGCGGTGAAATGCTTCGCGCAGGCGGACGCCTTCAGATGTTCGGGATCATGGCCTTGCACGCCATGCACGAATGCCGCCCCGAGCAGGCCTGTCAAATAGGGGCATTCGCCGTAGGTCTCCTGTCCACGCCCCCAACGTGGATCGCGGAAGATGTTGACGTTTGGCGACCAATAGGTCAAGCCTTTGTAAGTCCCGTGGTCGCCGTGCGTTGCCGCTTGATGATAACGTGCGCGGCCTTCAAGGGCGATGACTTCTCCCATCTTTTCGACAAGTTCTGGCGAGAAGGTCGCCGCCATGGCGATGGCCTGCGGGAAGACCGTCGCACAGCCGCTTCGGGCGACGCCATGCAGAGCTTCGTTCCACCACGAATAGGATGGGATGCCGAGGCGCGGGACGCCGTCGTTCATATAGCTGATGAATCCTGCCTTTTCTTCTGGCGTCAGGCGTGAGAGAAGGTCGTCGATGCGTTTGGAAATCGGCAGGGATGGATCTTGATAGGCTTCCATGGTGGCTTCCTGTGTTGGAGAGTGTGTTTGTTGGTCGTCTTTTCAATATACTTCCTTGCAGATGATGCGCAATTGACAGCATCCATATAGCGGAATAAATTATGGTTGACAATGAAATTGAAACCATGAATGAATACAAACTTTTAACCACGAATGGACACGAATTCACACGAATTTTGGCAGTCCACAGAAGACACTGAATAAACAGAAATGCCTCCCCGCAGGAGCCGACAAAATCAGAAGAATTTTGGTGTGCATATGAAATCAAAAGAGAAGAGAATTCCAACGGCTGCCTGCGGCTCGGCGGTTCGTCACGCTGCGCGGCGGCGGCAAAGGATGTCATGCGGAAGCTCTAAATTCGTAGTTTGTTGGCTCGGCGGTTCGTCACGCTACGCGCAAGCGCAAACAACGTCATGCGGAAGCTCGAAATTCATAGTCTGTTGGCTCGGCGGTTTCACTGCTCGTGGTGTTTTCTTTGCAAAAAAGAAGTATAGAAGAAATGGTATCAGCAACTGCATGTTGTTGAGAATAAAGGTAAGCAATTATGATTGAAGCGTTAAGAGAAGATTTGCACAAGCCGCCAGTGTTTGCGGGACATCCGTTTGAAAAACAACTGGATATCCTTCATGAGGAGATTGTGTCGCAGATTGTTGATGGCCAGCCGCTTCCGAATAAATATGTCTATCAGAAGCCGTGGCGGCGGGATGCCGCCATGACGGCGATGGTTTTGGAAAAAACAGGACGCATCGGGCTGATTCGCGACTGGATTCTTTCGTTGGACGATCCGTTCGACCGAAACAACCATGGCGATGAAGAGCCGGACAATATCGGTCAGTCACTTTATCTTCTTGGCTGCGTGACGGATTCACAACATCCCAGCGTGGAAAAGTTTGTGAAGATCGCCCATGAACGGTTGGATGGCGACGGCATACTTGTCGGCCGCGTGGATTACGGTCGGCATCGCGTCTATGCCCAGAAATGGCTCAAGTTCGGGCTGGAAAAATGCAGCCTGGATTCGTCATGGGTGGTGATTCCGGACGAAGAAGACGACTACGACGATATCTTCTGGATGGACGGTGAGCGCAAACCGTCGCTGGCGTCAGAAAAATTGAATGAAAACTATCCCTATCTCACGTGGGCCAAATGGCATAAAGCGGGGCGGACATTCACGCCGGAAGAAATTCCCGCCATCTCGCCAATGAGCTGGGAAGCGCATGCTTCGGAAGCGGATTACGAAGCGATCCGTTCTGTGAACAGTCGTTGGGCTGATGAGAAAATCTGCTATCCGCATACGTGGCATGCGGCGGAAATGTTCCTATTAATGATTAATGAT
>JAFZIJ010000015.1 GCA_017554445.1 Victivallales bacterium | reverse complement strand
TATCCTGCTGGACATCATCACATGGGGCGCCATGACCAACTGCCAGCTCATCAAAGACCATCCAGACTGGTTCAGCGGCAAGGCATGGGGCAATGAAGCCTTCAATTGGAAAAATCCAGAATTCGTCGAATGGTTTATTCAGAATACCGTCGATCTCGTTCTTGCAACGGATATTGATGGATTCCGTTGCGACTGCGAGCCGTACCACGCTGGTTACAAGAACTTTGCGGAAATCCGCAGACGTCTCGCCAAAGCGGGAAAGCATATCATCGCCATCGCGGAGGATTGCAATGATCGGCAGGACGCCTTCGACATGGAGCAGGACGGCGTTTTGGACTACAGCAAAATGCATCGCGGCCAGCTCTACCAGAATCCCGTTAACTTCTTCGTGGACGGCATCTTGGACATCGTCGATTCCTGCAAAAACGGCACAGGGCTAGGCCCCGCCAATCTGCAAAATGATTCCGAGAAGCGCGGCAAATTCCGCTTCTATCCGAACTGCATCACGAATCACGACTACCAGCGGCGCGATGTCTGCGGCGACCGTCTGAAGATCAACTACGCCGCCATTCTCGCGCCGTTCATTCCCATCTGGTTCCAAGGCGACGAATTTGGCCTGATCTCCCCTAAAATGGTCATCTATCATCAGGAGACCGACTACAATCTCGCCAACCAGCCCGCCAACGCCTTCTTCATGGAGGACGTCAAGCAGGCGCTCGCCATCCGCCGCCAATTCCGCGACATTTTTGAATACTATCCCATCAACCATCGCGAAACAAATATCTGCAAAACTGAAGTTGATGGATTAAAGGGACTTACAGCATACGCCCGTTATGCCAACGGCAAGGCGATCATTATCGTTCCGAATCCGTCAAAAGATGCCTACGGCGATTTCACCGTCAAGATTCCCGTGCAGGAGGCAGGCCTCGCCATCACAGCGGCCACCAATATCACGGATTTGCTCCATGACCGTCCAATCTCCATGAATCAAGGCACTTACGCCTTCAACGCCGTCATTCCGCCACGCCACATCGGAGTCTATCTCATTTCCAATGAAACACAAATAAACCAAAAGAAACAAACCATGGACAACATCAGCACACCTCTAGACGAAATCGAACTCCAGCCAGGTGAGTTCGCGTGGTATCATCTTGGACAGCAGGGATTTCTGCTGAAACTTGGCAAAACGGTCATTTCCGTTGACGCCTATCTGACGCCCAGCAAGGCCCGTCAGATTCCGCCGCTTCTCTTCCCTGCGCAATACAAAAAAGTCGCCGCCGTGCTTGGCACCCACGACCACAGCGACCATATCGACAGACCGCTTTGGCCCAAGCTCGCCGCGGCCAATCCAGATCTCAAATTCGTCATTCCGGCCGACGTCTTCCCGCAAGTCCAAAAAGCGACGAAAATTGACGCTGACCGTTTCGTCGGCCTTACAGACGGCACATCCGTCACGATCGGCGATGTTAAAATCACCGCCATTCCGTCCGCCCATGAATTTCTCGACCGCAATCCGCAGACCGGCAATTACCCATATCTCGGCTACATCATCGAAGGCAACGGCGTCCGAATCTACCATGCGGGAGACACTTGCGTCTATGAAGGCATGATCGAACGCCTCCGCCGCTTCTGCCCGCTTGACGCCGTCATGCTTCCCATCAACGGCCGTGACGCACGCCGCCTTGGCGGCAACTGCATCGGCAACATGACCTTCCAGGAGGCCGCCGATCTCGCAGGAGCCATCCGCCCGCGACTCTCCATCCCCGCCCATTTCGACATGTTCAAAGGAAACACGGAGAATCCGCAATTGTTCACCGACTACATGAAAGTCAAATATCCGTCACTTGCGACTACCATTCCCGTTCCAGGCGAAGTCCATCATGTCAAGGCATTTACGCCAGAACGTTCCTGCACGCCGCAGACAAAAATCGAAAATGACTGCTACGACTGGTTCGAACGCCATAAGGAAAAATGCGAAGCCGCCCAAAAGCATCGCTACGACATCGTCCTCATGGGCGATTCCATCACGCATTACTGGGAGACCCTGCATGGCCCTGAATCATGGAAGAAACTCTTCGCCAACCGCGACGTCCTCAACCTTGGTTTCGGTTGGGATCGCACATGCAATCTCATCTATCGTCTTGAAAATGGCGAATTCGCAAATCAAAAGCCGAAAGTATTCGTTCTACATATCGGAACAAACAATCTGACTCAGACGGCCAACTATCCGGGCGACACGCCCGAACAAGTTGTCAAAGGCATCTTGTCCGTTGTGGAACATGTACTTGCGGCTTCCCCGAAGACGCGAGTCGTCGTCATGAAGGTCTTCCCGCGCGGCCTCAACAACGAGCCGTATCGCGATAAGATCAACAAACTGAACGCCTTGCTCACGGCCGAATGCCGTAGTTTGGCGAATGTCACGCTGTTGGACATCAGCCCGCGCATGATGAAGGACGGCGAACTCAACACATCGCTCTATCGCGACAACTGCCATCTGAACGAAAACGGCTATGCCGTTTGGTCCGAAGCGCTTGAAGCCATCTTCAAAGAAGAAGGGCTCTGAACAGCTAAAAGCTAAAAGCTTAAAGCTTAAAGCAAATGCAGACACTTCAGACCATGGCCGATGGCGGCGAGGCAATCTGTTTTTTCCTCAGTACCACTATCATCATTCAAAATACTTGCTTTTCTCGCCCCCCGCGAAGCGGATGAAAACCGCCGAGCCGCCGGCGGCCATGTAACTCTTTAGCAATCACAATACCATGTCTGCTCAAAATCTTCAGCATCAATGCCGACGGCGGCGAGGCACTTTTTCGTGTCCATTCGTGTTTATTCGTGGTTCCATTTTATTTTTGGTGTTTTCATTGGCGGTTTCAGCACAGAACCTCTTGCAGAATCCGTCTTTCCAAGACGGACTGAAAGGCTGGAGCTTTACACAGTCGGACACATTGACGGCGAAAGGCGTCACCTACAGCGTCGGGAACGGAAAACTCACCATCAACATTCCGCCAAAAACACAATTGCATTCGACGGAACTTCTTCTGCTGCAAAAGTTAAAGATAAAATACGGGACGACATGCCGCCTGCTCTACACGCTTGACTGCACGGAACCAGGCGTCATGCGCCATATCTATCAGCGTTCCCAGCCGCCCTATTCGTCCATTGGGCTCGTGGAAAATCTTCCTGTCAAAGCGGGCCGTAATCGCATAACCGCCATTTTCAACGCAAGCGGCCCCGATGGCGAAGATGCCCATTTGACGTTCAATCTGAGCAACTTGCATGGTACCGTCACCCTCCACGACTTCAGTCTCGTGGAGGCGTATGACATTCCAGTCTCCAAGCTCGCCACCAAATGGTCCGTCGTCCTCAACGGCGATGTCCCGCAATCCTACGCAGAGCTCCCCAAAGGAAAGGACGTTAACCAAATCGCATTGCGGGACAACACGATCAATCTCGCCGCCATTGTCGGAGGGCATGTGCAGGAAAAGACACAAGCCATTCTGTACAATGCCTTTACAAGCGACACTGCTGGTGTCATGCACGTCGGTTTCTCCGCCGATTGGTGGATGGAAGTCTTCATGAACGGCGAACTGATCTACGAAAATCTCGCCCGCGGCAATCCATCCCATGCCTTCACGCCGGACGATGTCGTTTTGGACATTCCCGTCGAAAAAGGCCGCAACGTCCTCGCCGTCCGCGTCTTGGCAGGCTCCGCCGGATGGCGTTTTGTCTGCGGGCAGCCGACACCGCCCGTCCGCTATGTGACGAACAATGAATGGAAGCCTTTCAATCTTTACGGGCAGTCGGAAATCATTGCGGGATCGGCACTTGACTTATCCTATCAAGTCGCATCGCCTGCGGGGAATGCGGGCCGTGCCGTCATTGGCAAGACAGGCGAACTGGTCTTCGAACAGCGTCCGGACGAACCGCTTCGTCTCATGGGATTCAATGGCTATCCATACAATCTTCTGACGCTGAAATCGGACGACGATTTCAAAAAGCAAGCCCATGAATTCGCTCAGGCCGCCAGACGGGCCGGATTCCGCCTGTTCCGCACGCATGGCTCCTTCGACCGCACGTTATGCCATGGTTCCCATAAAGATATGGAAATCAATCCCGCACAGCTTGACCGATGGGACTTCCTCCTGAACGAACTGAAACAGGCAGGCATCTACCTCCATGTCACGCTGCTTTCTTTCGGCCTTTACGACGATGCCACGCCGCGCAATACGCTGTTCGAAGAGCGCGACAAGCACAAACTTCAGATGTATCTCGGCCACAGATGGATACGCGATCATTTCATCTACGGCGCGACAACTGTTCTCAACCACGTGAATCCCTATACGCAGCTTGCGTGGAAGGACGATCCAGCCGTCGCGTTCGTCGAATTCTACAACGAACAGGAGCTCGGCCTCGAACGCGTCGCTCCCGTGCTCGCCAATTATCCGAATCTCAAGGCGGAACTGCGCCGCCAGTTCCGCGAATGGCTTGTCGCCAAATACAAAACCGCCATCCCTCAAAACCTTCAGAAGGAACTGAACGGCAAGCAGTTGGCAGAAACAGAGCTACCGTCATCTAAAGACCGTAAGAGCGCGTTGTCCAACGAATTTGCGCTCTTCTCCATCGATCTCGCCGCCAAATCCTACGCATGGTGCGAAAAAATCGTCCGCTCCACAGGCTACAAAGGCCTGCTCGGCAATTTCAATGTCTCCAAGAAAATCGGCGATGCGGCCGCCCGCTGGACAACCTGCCAATACGTCTGCCAAAACACATATTTCCAACATCCTATCGGTGGTTGGGGGACGCCTGGCTGCAGTGTCGGACAGGACAGTTCGCTGGCGGATGCCGTCGGCTACTGGCGTGCCGCCAACAATTCCCGCATGGCGGGCCGTCCGTTCACCATCACGGAATACAACCACTGCTTTTGGAATCCATACCAATATGAAAATGGCGCCGTCATGGGAGCCTATTCCGCCCTGCAAGGCTTCAACGCCTTGCAGATACACGAAAATCCAATTCTCATGAATTCATCAACCATGCCGCAGGCCATCGGCAGTTTCTCCTGCGGCAACAATCCCATCGTGCGTGCCAATGAATTCATCACCACCCATCTTTTCCAACGCGGCGATGTGAAGCCATCACAACGCCGCATTGAACTCGCCATACCTGATACAGCATTGAACAGCAACAACTTGGCCATTGGTGGCGTTGCAGGTCAGCAAAGCCTGCTGTCCTTGGTGACTGGTTTCTCCATCGCGTTTCCAGACCGCAAGCCCGCCAACGGAACCGTCGCCGCCTCAAAGGCTGACTGCCAGATTCTGCCCGAAGGAACATCCACCATTCAAGCCGCCGATTGGTTCATCAATCTCATCGACAATCCCGACGGCTCCTTCTCGCTAGACAATCTCCTGCAAAAGCTCAAGGTGCAGGGCATCCTCCCTGCCGCCAACCTAACAGATGCCGAAAATCTTGTCTTCCAAAGCGATACAGAAGAAATTACCCTTTGGGCAAAAGAACATCTGTTGAAAGTCATCACGCCGAAATCGGAAGTCGTCTGCATGGACGCCAACAAAGAGGAAAAACTCGCCCGCATGACCGTCAATGCCTCTTCCACGCCAGCCTGCATAGCCGCCATCGCCGTTGACAACCAACCGCTTGCGACTTCCAAACGCATCGTGTTCGTCTATTCGACCATGGTCGCCAATTCCAATTTGACTCTTTCGCCCGACCGTTCAACGAACATCCAGTCCGGCCATGCCCCCACCCTGCTCCGCTGCGGTCAACTGCAACTTCAATTCGACCGTCCCGCCAAAGGATTCAAGCTATATGCCCTCGGCTTCAACGGCGCACGACGCGAGGAGCTGCCTCTAATCAAACGCAACGGCAAAACCTCCATATCCATTGATACCGCGACACTTAAAGACGGCCCCACCGTCTTCTTTGAACTGACGGCGGAATAGAACCGCGCAACGGTGGTAGTATAATAATACCAAGATAATTTGCAGAAATCCAGATTTGGAGACATTCAAGCAATGGATGGTCTGACAGTAAAATACAATGAACTGAGCGCGGAAGAATTCATCACACTATGGCAGACAGTCTGGGGACAAGGCCCGTCGTTGGAACAGACACGGCTTGCGATGGAACACACCCTATTCCGTGTTTCCGTTTTCCATGGCGATAAAATCGTGGCCATGGCGAGAATGCACGGCGACATGGGGCTGGATTACTACATCAAAGATGTCATTGTACGTCTAGAATACCAAGGCAAAGGCATTGGTCGCATGATGATTAATGAATTACTGAAGTTCATCAACGACAATGGAATAAGCGGCACAAATATTTTTGTCGAACTGTGCGCGAAGCCTGATAAAATTTCGTTCTATGAAAAATTCGGTTTTGACATGAATGACGCACAACGGCTGAAAATGATGCTTCAAGTCAAATAACTGCTGGCAAATCTCACGGCCATTTTGACATGAGACGCGAGCAAGAGGCGTGTGTTTTTTACATGATTGTTCGAAGAACTCTTTCCGTCCTCCCTGTCACACCTGCAACGTCTTTACTTCCTTGGGCTTGACGAACACGGCCTGGCGGACGTAAAGCGGTTCGCAGGACGGTGATTTCTCAACGTCTTCGCGCAAAAATACGGTTGGATCCAACTGCGTCACGACCTGCAGGCGGCTCTGCACAGCTTCCGGCAATGGCGGAATCAATTCCGCCTGTGGCGTAATCCATGCGTCACAGGCATTTCCGTCTTCAAGAAGCTGTTCAGGATCCAATGCAGCAGGCTCGCCGTCAAGCTTCATGTCACGCACAGGAACTAAAATGACCTGTCCGCAACGACCGTCCATCAGCACGCCAATCCGCGCACCAGCCGCGACGCCCTGTGCGGCGGCGGCCGTCGCCACAGCGGATGCAACACCCAAAAGTTCCGCACCCGTCACAGCGCAAATCCCTTTAATAAAAGCGATTCCAGAGCGAAGGCCTGCAAAACTGCCAGGGCCAATACCGACTGTCCAACGCCGGATGTCCGAAAGCTTTAGACCAATGCCAGCCAATGTCTCCAGGATCCACGGCGGCAGTTTTTGGTCGTTGTCGCGACTGGCCGAATCCAGACTTCCCTTGAACAGAATCCGTTCGCCGTCCGCCACGGCGAAAACACAGGTCAGTGAAGTATCGATAGCCGCTTGAATCATCATCGTCATTTCCTTTTTGAATGCGCTTTGGGCGCGTTGAAAATCATCCTATAATAATATAATAAACAGAACCTGAATGTCCACGTCAGCCATGATTCTTGTTTTTCCACCATGATGAATTACATTGTATGAATACTTTTTTAACCAACAAGAGGAACCATCCATGTCACAACGTCTGTCCATTTTGTTTCTGATGCTTTCATCCTGCGCCGTTCTCATTGCCAAAGAAGGCACTGTCACGGATGATCTCAACATGCGTCTCGGACCGGGTGTCAACCATCCCATCGTCGGCGTACTGCCGCCTGGTGCATCTGTCTCCATCGTAGGGACTTCCGGCCAGTGGTATCAAATCAATCCGAAAGCCGTCGTTGAAGGTTATATCGCTACCAAGTACTTGAAAGGCAGTAGGATACTCATGAACACGGATTTTCGGACGGAAGCTTCGGAAAGCGCCGCCTCCATGGGCGTGCTCAAAAAACATCTTGTCGTCAAAGTTCTTGGCCGCGAAGGCGACTGGAGCAAAATCGCCGTCACGAATCCGAAAGGGCTGAAAATCTTCGTCCACGGCGATTACATCAAGACCGGCCCTGCGCCTACCGTGAAAAAAGCGCCATTCGAAGGCGTCAAGCCCAACTACAGCGTGCTCGTCTATGACGTGAAACGGAAGAAGGAGCTCTGGGGGCAGAATGAAGCCAAGCCCGTGCCAATCGCATCCGTCACGAAAATGATGACGCTACTGCTTGGGTTGGAGAAACTTGAATCGGATCCTCAAATCACGTTGGACACGATGGTTCCCATCAGCAAAGCCGCCGCGGATGAATGGCCTACGAAAGCCTGTCTCATCGCGGGAAAGGAGATCAAGCTCGGTGAACTCCTCAGCGTCATGATCATCATCAGTTGTAACGACTGCGCGACCTGCGCTGGCGAATTCATCGGTGGCGGTTCGATAGAAGGCTTCGCGAAGAAGGCCAACGCCAAGGCCAAAGCGCTACACATGAAAAACACAAAATATTTCAATGCGCACGGCCTGCCAGGTGAAACGCCGGAAAAAGACAACGTCTCCACACCGCGTGATCTTGTCAAACTCGCGAAGGAATTGTGGAAACATGATCTGGCGCGCCAATGGGTCAAAACGCCCGTCATTCCGCTGACCACGGGCATTGAGAAACCGACGTCATTCCGCGGCCACACGCCGCTTCTCGGCCGTTATGGCGTGGACGGCATCAAGACTGGGTACATCCGCCGTTCAGGTTGCTGCGTCGTCACTCACGCGGAAAACGAAGCGGGCGAATTCATCGTCGTCCTGCTTGGCTGCGAGACGAGCGCCGCCCGCAACGCGTTGCTGGAGAACATCATGAAGTGGGTTACGGAAAAGAAGAAGTAAGTTTTTCCTAATCCGCTTTCGGCAAGGCAATTGGTTCATGCAATACTTTCGCGCGCGTCCCGACGCGGATGCCGTGCAATGCTTCTACGTATCTATAAGTGAAGAAGTTGCGCGATGAAATCTCGTCGCGATACAGTTGCTGGCGGTTGATGACCTGCCATGTATGCTCCGCGTCCGTCGTCTGCTCCACCCACACCACGTCGATGCTGTGGACGCAGCCCTGCAGTTTCGCGCCGCTTTCGGCCAACGCTTCGCCGAGCCGCATCTGCTGTAAAAACACGCCCGCCTGCCGACCAGCCATCTCCACACGTTCAATTCGTTTTTCGTCAAAAAACTGCTCCCAACGGCCGATCAACCCATGACCGATGCCGAGGCTTTTTCCAATCTGCGCCGTAAACTCCTTCAGCCTCTCCGCGGGAAGCTTCTCTTCCGGAGAATATTCGTCATGGAGAAGCAGGCCTTCGTACAGCATCATGTCATCAGACTCGATGACGACGAGATCGTAGTAATCTGGCGGCAATTTTGTAAAGAACGCAACCGTCCCGTTTTGCGACATACGGGCAAGACGTGGTTTGAAATTCTCCCGTTGTTCTTCCTTCGTACCGTCACGACTCGTCCGCGTCTTGCGGTATTTACGTCCCAACGCGACGACCATCCGCCGCGGCGACGGCGTCGTAAAATGTACTTCCAATGAGCCTTTCGCGTCATCCAATTTGTTTTCGTTCGCATAGAGATAACCGCCGACGGGCGCGACGCTTCCGCCACACCAAGCCATTCCACCGCAACACACTATAACGCAAGCCAGCCATTTTATCAGCAACTTCTTCATTGGTAAAATCTTTCTATCATTGCCTCAGACGAATCAGCCCTTCGCGCGCCCATGGCGCGGCGATATGATTCGGATATTCGTCCTTTATCTTCCTGTAAAGCTCCATCGCCTTTTCTCGATTCTTCATCGCCTCATAAATTTGCGCCTTTTCAAATTCCACGTCCGGCAGATTCGGCAGCAACGGATCCATCAAAATCGCGCCATCCAATTCCCCCAATGCGCCAGCCAACCAGCCACGACGGCGGAAATACCGTGACCGCACCAAGTTGAAACTTCCATTGCCGCGATCCATCGGGGCTTCTTTCGACCATTGGCACAGTTTTTCACGCGCCTCCAGAAGGTGATTGTCCAAAATCGCCCGCATCGCCTCTTCATGCAGCGACACGCCGTGGACGGCCGCCTCCCGTTGAGTCGCCCCAAGCCGTTTGCCTTCCAGCAAATCCGTAAACAATTCCAACGCCTTTTCCCTGTTTCCCGCCTGGAGCTCGATATCCATCATCATGGCTTCCACGACTTTAGAACTGCGTTTCAGCGGGCCGCAATATTTGTCCAGCCATTGCCGCGCCAATTCAAAATCGCGTTTTCCATAAACGGCGAATTCTATCGCCTCGCCCAAATATTGTTCGCGCTCCTCCTTGTCCAGATTGCGTTTCAATATCCGTTCGAAAGCGGCCTGAGCCTTGTCCTGCGCATGCACACTCCCCGCACGAGCCATGCAGATCATGGCATCCATGCGAACCTCTCCCGGAATATCTTTCAACGCCAGAATTGCTTCCGCCACCGTCACTTGCATTGGATGATAGTCAAAATGTTTGTAAAATTCCAGTTGCAACGCCAGCGATTTCCAATCCGTCAAACTGCTGAAATCCTGTTGTTTCAGCAATTTGGCGACATATTCGAAGTCCTTGTTATTGGCAATGTCACGTGTCGTTTCAGGAGCGTTTTCAGGAAATTGGATTTTACCAGATGCCGTCGCTTTCTTGACGGATGCCTTCACCTTCATCGGCTCCATGCCGCAAACAATTCGTGTGACCTTAGCGCCTTCCAACATCAAACCGTCGCCAAACTTCCACATGGCGTCCTGCCCACTGTATGTGCCCAGCTCCACTTCGTTCATGAAATCATCCCCTACAGCCATGTAGGATAATGTCTTATACCAGAACACAGGATTCGACGACGTCTTCGACTTCCCTTCCACAAGTTTCAGTTGCGCCTTGCCGGCCGTCACGAAATCCGCTCCGGAAATGTAACTGTTCGCCGTGACTTTTCCATTCTGCACATATGCCTCGCCGAAACCGATGAACCCGCGCTCATCTGTCCGCAAACCGATGATTTTCACTTCATGCAGACCAGCCGTGAAATCCGTGTCTTTCCGCTGCTGGCCTCTGCTTGTCTCGCTGTGGTGGTGTGAACCGCTCAAATCATGCACAAGCTTCCCGTCGAGAAATAGATACCCCGCGCCATTCACCGTTATATAAGGATAGAAATGCTTCGCCTTCCGCGCGTCGTACATGCCTGTGAAAACCATTATGCAACGCGTCCGATAATCAACGGGATTGAAGGCCTGCTTCACAGCGTCAACTGCCACGCGGCCAATGACTTTCGACTTTTTCAGCAACGCCTCGACTTGCGGCCAGCTCTTCGCTGGCCCCTCGGGCAGCGTCCGCACTTCGCAGATCAACGGCGCAACAAGCCCTTCCTTCACGGGCGCGGGAATCTTCGAACCGAAATACGCGTAGATATGCTTCGCGTCGTCGAAAGCCTGCGTTAAAACCAATGCGCAGTTCTCCGTACTGGCGCCCAACGACATACGCGACAATTGGCGGCCACGTTCGTCAAAGCAATAGACATCTTCGCCGTCCGTCATACCGATGCCGCAGACAGGCACATTGAGCAGCACGCCGCCCTTCGCATGGCTCGGCCGCGATGTGATGTCATAGACGGCACGATAACTGGATGTCGCATGATGCCACATCTCGCGTTGCTGCGCGAGCGACCACAGGGCTACCAACAGAAACAGCCCGAATAGTTTACTTTTCATCATACTAAACCTCCTGTATCACAGGCGAATAGACATTTTCATGATTATTTTTCAGACGGCACGACAATACCGCGCATGATGATGTTCTGGCAGAACAGGAAGATCAGGAATGTCGGAATCGCGGCAATCACCAGCGATGCGTACATCACCGCCTGCCCGCTCTGCTGCTGCAGTTCATACAGCCACACCATCATCGTCCACATCCGACGGTCTTGGCAGACGACGAACGCGTACATGAAATTCGAATATGCCGCCGTGAACGCATTTAGCGCGACGACGGCCAGAATCGGTTTGGAAAGTCCCATCGTGATCTGCCAGAAAAGCACCCATTCGTTTGCGCCGTCCAGCTGTGCGCTTTCGTATAGCTCCTGCGGGAGCGAATCGAAGAAGCCTTTCAGCAGGAAAATCGAATAGCCGTTCGCCATGCCAGGCAAAATCAATGCCGCGAACGTGTTCAGCAAATTGAACTGCCGCAGCATGATGAAGCTCGGAATCGCCGTCACCATCGGCGGAAATGTCATCGTACACATCAAAAACAGAAGAATCTTATACGATGACGGCATGCGGAAACGGCTCATCGCGTACGCCGCCAACGGATTCACCAACAGCGCCGTCGCGATCGCCAACGCACAATATAGGATTGTGTTGAAGATGCCGCGACCATGGAACAGCATATATTCGGCCACAGCCTTGTAGTTACGCGTCGTGAACTCCCACCGTAATTCTTTCAGATGCTTTTTGAAATACGACAAATGCAAGTCTCTTTGCGGCATGGAGATATCTGCGGTTTTCTCCCAATGTGTACCGAATTTTTCATTCATCGCGTCGATGCTTCCATGGCGGGCCATCATCCAATCTTGGAAGAGGAACTCCACGCTGTGGATTTCCAGACTTTCAAGCGGTGCCGCATACAGACGGCCATCAAGAGGATCGTGGTAGCCAGTCAGGAAGGCATCCCAATCTGACGCCACAAGTCCAAGGCATGGAGGAACTTCGCTAAACGGGACAGCATCGATGGATGCGTATGCCGTCCCGTAGTCGCGATTGAAAGCGGCCAGACCGCCTGCCCGCGTGGCGATTTCCCGCCGCGCATTTTCAATATTTCCCACATAGACTGGCACGTCGTCAAAAGACGAATAGGACGTACCGTATCGAAGATTCAATATCTTGACATCCAAATACTTAGCTTTCAACATGCCATGATATTCCGCCAACGCCAGTCCATTGACGCGAATCCATTGGCTGGCCAATGTCTCACGCACGAATTTCTCCCAATCATCTTGTTCCTGCGGCGTGCCGTCCTTAGGCCATCGGCGTGGCAATGTGATCTGCCCCCACGTACGATAATTCGTCTGATGGCGCATGTTGTATCGCGAAAGCACGGTCGTGTACTGTGTTTTCAAAAACTGTTTCTTATAGAAACCTTGCGGTGAAAAATAATACCGCAGACCATACGGCTGTTCTATGAGAAATTCCGTCAAGAATTTTGCAAATGGCGTATCCTGAGGCTTTTCCCGCCGCATCAAAATGCATGGGACTTGAATATAAACGCTATACCAACCAGCAAAATCCGTACCCAAATTCCGGTTTACATCCTCTATCTTTTCGCCGTGTTTCGCCTGCAGACGTTTCTTGAACTCACGCTGCGCGGACGAAATCGTCCGCGACAGTTGCGTGCTCAGATAACCCGTCGCAAACGAATACGACGGCAGTTGCGTTTTGTTCAAAAACGTCTCCCATTCGTGCGCAAGCGCCTCGTTCGGCTCGCCATAATCGGGAAGTCGATCAAACGACGTCTCATCCAAATCATAGGCCACATTCAGATCCTGAAGTCGTTCATTGAAAAGCCCTTCCAGATGTTTGCGGCACATCCACGCATCGTCATGCCAGAACTTCGGCACGGCGTCGAAATAGCGGATATCCACCGCGCTCTTCGTGCTTCCGGACAACATCAGCAGAAACGGATAGACCATGGTTGCTCCGCCGGCGATGAGAAACAGATACATCACCAGAAAAAGCAACCTGACCTTCCAGGACTTTCTTCCTATTGCCGAAATAATCGCCATTACCTAATTCTACCTTTCATACAT
The DNA here is from genome assembly GCA_017554445.1 of Victivallales bacterium. Taxonomy (GTDB): domain Bacteria; phylum Verrucomicrobiota; class Lentisphaeria; order Oligosphaerales; family Oligosphaeraceae; genus UBA1407. The sequence continues at coordinate 10,623 of JAFZIJ010000015.1, read as the reverse complement.
CTTTACTGTTTTTTTTTCGACGGCGGGACGCCGTCGTTACTTCTACGCCGACGGCACACCGACCGACGGCGAGACGCCGTCGTTACTTTTTCGAATCCGTCGCCTTGAACTCCAGTTTCGAGAGTATCTGCAGCTGATAGACCGTGAAGCCGATCAGCATGAAGCCGAGCACCCACGCCATCGCCGTGGCGGGACCAAATTTCAAGTATAGATACGCCTTGTAGAAAATGTGCAGTTCCGCCACTTCCGTCTCGTTCGCGCCGCCTGTCATCGCCAGAATGAACGACGTGCTGGCCCACGAACTGATGAACACGCCCACGAACTGGATGATCAGAAGCGGTTTCAGAATCGGCAGGACAACGAACAGGATCTTGTCCGCGAACGTCGCTCCGTCGATATCCGCCGCTTCATAGAATTCATCCGAAATGCCTTTCAACGCGGCTAAATAGATAAGACAGCCAGGTCCCATGCCCGCCCAGATCATCGGCAAGACACAACAAATCATCGCCGTACTGGGATCGTCCAACCAGCGGTATGGATTCTTCATGCATTGGAAAAGCCGCAGGAAAAGCTTCATCAAATAATTCCAATCTCTTGAATACCAATAGCATGCACTGATAATGACTGATCCGAGGATGACAACGCAAAAATACGCCAGCCCGATGGATGTCCGTCCTTTCGCGAAGGAAAGCCCCGCAAGAAACAGCATGACCGCACCCGATAGGATCAGAACGCTGTAGAACACGATATTCCAACGGAAAAGCGTCGCCGTCGGCCAATCCAACTCCTCCATGCGAAGGATTGGCGTCGCGAACGAAAAGAAGAAAAAGTACAAGACAAGCCCCGCAATTAGGCAGAGTAGTCCGCCGAGGTAGTTTTCGTGCAGGAAGAGGCGTTTTCCGAAAAACAGCAGGATGTAGAAGAAAAGCACCGCCAAACCGATATACACAATGGCGGGCAGTTTCAGCATGATTGCGTTCAAGACGCCGTATTCCGTCTTTTCATAGAAGGACCGCCACAGGTAGATGACCACCAGTCCCGTGATAACGGCCGGCAGATAGAATACTGTGCGGAAGAAGACTTTTCCGCGCGGAATCTCCTGCAACAGAACGGCCAAAATCACTGGCGGCAGAAAGGTCAGCATGATGACCAAAAAGCAATAGCGGATGGAATTCCAGACAGAGCTCCACCATTCACCGTCCCACAGGACATTGCCGAAATTATCCAGCCAGACCCATTTCGAACCGCCCATGATGCGATAGTCCTGCAACGCCATCACGGAACCCATCAGCAATGGAATGTATCGCCACAGCAAGATGGAAAGCACGGCGGGCAAGAGACATAGATAGGCCCAGCGATATTTCACAAATCCCCATGAGCGAAACTCTACGCCCACGATTTTCGGCGGCGTGAACACCTTGACAACTTTGCGGAAGACAAGCGCGAACGCTATGACGATGGCCGCCATTACGGCAGCCGCGGCCGTCCGCCGCACCATCCGCTCATGCGGCAACAGGATGCCAAGCATCTTCTCGTTCGCGTCCGCCACGCCCGCTTCCAACAGTTTCTTCAGAATATCGTGCCGTTTCGCCAAAAGGTTCGCTGATGCGCGTCTCATGCTCGACGCGCTACTCAACGGCAGTTCACCGCCTATCGCCATCGTCTCTGCCCGAACCAACGGCTTCGTCATTTGGTAATACACGAGATTGCAGTTCTTTCCGTACGGTTCCGGCATGCCAGTCTCAATGGCGACCTTGAATGTATCCTCCCATCCCGCAGGAGCCAGACGGATCATGTCCTCATAGCCGAACTGCCGCAGATAGTCAGGATTGATGAAACGGCCCAATCCGCCTTCGACCATGACACGAGTGTAGATTTCCACGCCTTCCTTCGATTCGCAGAATCTCATGTACTCCCATGCGGCGTCGCGGACGACCGGATTGTCGCATCCCGCGAAAATACCCTGCATGCGTGAATTCAATTCACCGCCACGATGGCGCACGCCGTTCTTGTCCGGATAGCCTTTCGGCACGGGAACCATACCGACGATGTCCGGATCGATGGTCGCGAATAGCCGCGCGTCGATATACGTCGGAAAGAATCCTATCTGGCCAAGGTCCCACTTCTGGCTGGAGTCCGTCTCTTTCGTCGCATAGCCGTAGCGGTCGCGTCCGTCCAATGGGTCGCGCCAATGTTCCGATGTGAGGCGAACATAGAAATCCAAAGCCGTCACCGCTTCGTCCGAATCAAACGTCGCCGTCCATTCATCCTTCGCCGCATCATATGACATGATATCGCCACCGGCCGACCAAAGGAATGTGACCCAATGCCAGCTTTCGCCTCTCCCTTTGCTGAAACGGATGCCGTAGATGCCCTCCGCCGGATGGGTGATCTTGCGGCATGCGTCGAACAAATCCTCCCACGTCCAGTCAGCTGTCGGCTCCGCCACGCCATATTTCGCCAGCAAATCCTTTCGGTAGAGGAAGACTTTTCCTAGCAGACCGCCCGTCGGCATCGCCCATACATGTTCGCCGCCAGGCCCTTTCCGTTTCACGACCGGCATGACTTTTTCATGGTAGATGAACGAACGTTCCTCCGCGCTCATGCCCGCGAAATAACCGTCCTCCTCCTTGTCAAGTGGATACAGGAAGCCTTCTTGGATATACGTATCCGACTGGCGGAAATTGACATACATGATGTCCGGCGCCACTCCGCCCGCGATCGCCATCAACGGCCCCGAATCCATGCTGCTTCCTTCCACTTGAATGCCGCTCCGCGGCACAAGCTCCACCATGACATTCCCCCAGTCAAAAGCACCATATTTGTTCGGATCCGCCTCGTAACGGGCACGGTACTTCTTTTGAACAAGCTGTGGATATTGTTTCACAAACTCCTTCATGACAGCTACTTGCGCACGCGTATTCGTGTCCGTACGCGTCGGATCAGGAAGACTCCACGCCACCACCGTCACAACGGTTTTGCGAACTCGCGCGCCATTCTCCTCGACGACGTCACGGCTTTCGACCTTTCCGCCGCGAAGCGGCAAGGCCAAAAGCAATAACATGAAGATGAAAACTGACAACGCTTTTTTCATGAAGAATTAGTTTAACACAATGAAATCTTTAAGCCATACTTTTGGGGACGCGCCATAAGCCATAAGCCATAAGCGCCGAACTTCAAGCTCGCTTGAAATTTGGCAGGAAGGCGCCAATGTCCAGCAACCGTTTCTGCAAAACATGGACATCGATGCCGCGGATGTCCGTTCCTTTGTCCAAAGCTTCGCAGGCGGCCATTCCGGCGGCCTGCCCTGTGATGTAGCAGCCCGGCATGACGCGAACAGAACCCTGCAACTTGCGATCCGTGCTGATACAACGGCCAGCGACGAGCACATTGTCCAGATTGCGCGGCGTCAACGTGCGGTACGGGATGCCGTAGCTTTCGCCCTTTCCATAGCGCCCCGTCTTGCCGAACTCCTTTTCGAACGCCGCGTACAATTTCGGATCGGGCTTGGACGGATGAATATCAACAGGATAGCAATAACGGCCGATTTCGTCGTCGAAAACCGCCCGCGCCGTAAAATCCGCCATATCCAGAACATAGTCTCCCATGATGCGGCGGCTTTCGCGGATGCCCATGAGCGCTCCTGTTTGCAGCAACGTGACGTTTTCAAAGCCTGGAATGTACTTCTTGTAGAACGCTTCGAATTCGGGCATCATCTTGCGGCCGGCAATCAGATGCTCCGTAACCGACTGTTCATCCAACGCGTCGATGCCGAAGGCATGGCCCATGTTGCCGCCCGCCGTATGTTCGTCGATGCGGAACATGCCGGAATGATGCGGATCATTCACCGTGAAGATTCCGCCGTCCTCAAACGCTCTCATCAACTGTTCATGGACATTCACGGGATTCTGCTGGCGGCGCTCATAGTCGATGTAGCCCCACAGGCTGCACAACGTGCCCGGCATCGTCTCCTCCTTCTCGAATGGAGCTCCCGCCCATGCGCAAATGTCACCATCGCCAGTGCCATCGACGACCATTTTCGCTTCAATCGCAAAAAAACCGCTCTTCGCATGGCAGATCAACTGCTTGACGGAATTCCCTTCCTTCACGACATCGACGACCTGCGTCATCAGCGACAGCTTCACGCCGGCCTCCGTCAACAGTCTGTCGTACAGCCGTTTCATCAGTTCCGCCGGGCATCCCATCCTACTGGCGGCCAACGTCTTCGGAGATTTCATTTCATTGAGCTTATCGAAGATTTCACGGCCGATGCCGCCCGCGAGGAAGTTCACGCCGTCGCCGAACATCATGAAGACAGGCACAAGACCGCTCGTACCCATGCCGCCAAAACACGCCTCGCCTTCCGCAAGAAAAACGCTTTTGCCAGCCCGCGCCGCGACCAATGCGGCGGCGACGCCCGCAGGACCACCCCCCGCCACAAACACATCGACCGATTGCCGCACTTCTATTTTCTTCTGATACAGAAAGGACATGCCCGCTCCTTCGCCCGGACTCCCGGACGGATTGTTTTTTTATTAAATATCGTAAATTACATCAGCACTTTGTTTGAAATATACACCCTTATACAATAATTTATATATATACCACCGTGAAATATCCTCCTTTTTTTCCGAACATATCATGAAAAACATCCTATATTTCTTCATTCTCCTGACGACGGCGCTGTGTGCCCAGCAGCTCGTCGTCAACCCAGACTTTTCCGAACTGGACGAAAAAGGAAAGCCCATCGGCTGGAAATGCGACAATTCCGTGCGCATCATACCGGACGCGGACGGCATGAACAAGGCGGTCATTCTGGATGTCCGCAACGCCGGCCTATCGCAAACACTAGAGCTCAAGCCGGAATACGCCCATCTCAAACTGGACTTCTGGATGAAGACCACGAACGTCGTCCAAGGGGAAGAAAGCTGGCATACGGCCCGCCTCGCCATGTCCTTCCAAGACGCGGATGGCAAGCAGGTCGGCAGTTGGCCGCGCGTCTTCGGCTGGGTAGGCACGTCAGAATGGCGTCATTGCATCCGCCAATACATCATTCCGAAAGGCGCCACGAAACTTAACTTCAGCGCATCCCTGTTTGCACCATCCGGCCTGGTTGAATTCAAGAACATCAAGTTCACCGTGACCGCCAACCGTCTGGACAAGCCGGCCAACGCCCCATGCCCCATGCATGAAGAGGCTGCTCAATCCATTGAAGACGCCTGGACACGCACGACACCGTCGCGCGAAAGCATCTCCATGAACGGACTTTGGCAATTCCGCCCCGTCCTGTCCACAACCGCCACGGCGGATGGCAAAGATACGCCGAAAAAAGCGGAAGATAACGTTCCCGCGGATGACGACTGCTGGGGATGGTTCAAACTGCCCGCTATCTGGCCGGACCGTTGGGACAACGACGAGGCATACCAATCCCCCATTCTTGCGCAATATCTGGAGGACAACTTCCTCACGAAAGAAAACGCCATTCCTGAAAAGGCGTGGTACAAACGCACAATCAACGTCCCATCCCATTGGGAAGACCGCCAGATCGTCTTGGACTTCTCGCTTGTCAACACGCACGCTAAAGTCTTTGTCGACAATGTAAAGGCCGGTGACGTGTGGTTCCCAGGCGGCGAAGTCGATTTGACCGGAAAGCTCCTTCCGGGCAAACGTCAGTCCATCGCGATTCTCGTCGAAGCTATCCCGCTAGCCGACACAATGGACGCATTCATGGCGCCAGACCGTATCATCAAAGACAAAGCCGTCGTCAAGAACAAAGGCATCAACGGCGACGTTTATCTCGTATCCCGCCCGAAGGCGCAACGCATCGCCTTCGTGCAGGCCATCCCGTCCGTCAAAAACAATACGATCACCTTCAGAACAGATCTGGAAGACGCCGCCAACATCCCCTATCGAATCGTTGCGGACGTGACACTTCCGGACGGATCCGTCAAAACCTTCAGCCAAAAGCTACCTACTGTTCCAGACGAAAACAACGCCATCGTCTTCACTTCAAAATGGAAAAAGGCCCCGCTTTGGGAACTGGACGATCCACAACTGCTTACAGCCTCCGTTTCCCTCTATTCGGCGGACGGTCTTACGCTCATCGACCGCACGATCCCTTTCACGTTCGGATTCCGTGAATTCGAAGCGCGCGGCAAAGACCTTTATCTCAACGGCGTACCAATCCATCTTCGTGCCCTTCACTGTAACGCGGGAACGTCCATCGATGTCGAATGCTCAGCGGAACCAGAAGCAACGGAAATGCTCCGCCGCATGCGGCAATACGGCTTCAACTTCTTGATCAACGGACATTACAACTTCAATTTCGGCGCCATGAACTATCTGGAAGGCCTGTTACGGGCCGCGGAGAAAAACGGCTTCCTTATGTCCTTCTCCTTGCCGCATTTGAACCAATTCGGCTGGAAGCTCCATGAAATCCCCGTCCGCAACCGCTATACGTGGATGACACGCTTCCTTATCCGCAAGGTCGCCAACAACCCTGCCGTCGTCATGTACGCCATGAACCACAACTCATGCGGTTACTACGGCGACCAGAACCCATTGAAAATCGACGGTAAATACCGTCCCGAAAAGGACGAAGATTCCGAATTTCCGCTGCCCGGCAACCGCCGCAACCAAGCTACACACGCGGAGATGATCGTCAAGTCGCTCGATCCGACGCGACTCGTTTATCATCACGAATCCGGCAACTTAGGCGACCTTCACAGCGTTAACATCTACTTGAACTGGGCACCGTTGCAGGAGCGGTCGGACTGGATGAAGCATTGGGCGGCCAATGGTGTCAAGCCTGTCTTCTTCGTCGAATGGGGCCTTCCGCATATCTCCAGCTGGTCAAGCTATCGCGGTCCTGCGTTCATCTGGCGGACAAAGGCTTTCCAAAGCCTCTGGGGCACCGAATACGCGGCGGCGGAACTCGGTGAAGACGCCTACCGACAGGCATCCATATTCGGCGGCGACGCCATCGCCCATGAGCAGAATCTTTGGGATACCAAAGAACCCTTCGCATGGTCCGAACTCAACAAGCCTATCGCGAAATATCCGTTTTATCATCAGATCATGGCGAAATACGCCACTGACAATTGGCGTTCACACCGCACATTCGGCGTCTCCGCCATGCTGCCATGGGATCAGGGCGCTCTCTGGAAGACGCCTAAGAACGTCAACCCCAAGGCGCATTTGAACGACCTCAGCATCCTGAAACAGCCTGGACTCTTCCCTGACAAGATGAATGCGGCGCCATCGCAGTTCATCTACGGCAAAACAGATCCGTCCAATTGGGAGCCAACAGAACTCGGAGAGGCTTTTCTCCGTTGGAATCAAGATACTTGCGCATATATCGGAGGGGCCAATGAAGACTCCACGATAAAACTAGGAGACGTTGCCGAGGACAACAGGCCGAATCATGTGACAAGCGACAACCAGATGCCGCAGCATTTCGTCACGCATAAAAAAACGCTTCCTAAGATTTTCACCTCCGTCACGGACAAGACTCACTATTACCGCCAAGGCGAAACCATCCAGAAGACCATCGTGCTCATCAATGACACGCGCAGAACGCGCGTCGCCACTGTTGACTGGCGTTGCCAAAGCATCCGCAAGTCCTTCACGGCCACGTTGAAACCGGGCACCGTCACCATCTGCCCCATCTCCTGTGTCGTCGGCGATTCCGGCCTTCAGATCCATACATTCGGTTCCCGTATCATGATGACCGCCAAATTCGACAACGGAGACATCTGGAAGGACCAGTTCGATTTCCAGACGCTTCCCATTCTGGACAAGCTGCTGGAAGGCATCTCCGCCTGGATCTATGATCCTAAAGGTTTGACAACACAATACTTGCAGGATATCTCCATGCTCGAATTGAAGCCACTTGCGGCAGATGCCACTATTGATTTCGCGCAAATCAAAGAACCGATCATCATCGGCCGCGAAGCGCTCGACGATCCAGCCCACATCACATGGCTCGCGGAGGCCATCCAAAAAGGGAAAGTGCTCTTTTTTGAACAATCCTATGACGCTCTGACCAAACGACTGGGCTTCCGCGCCAACATCCATGGGCTGCGCGAACTCTTCGTCACGAAAGACATACATCAGGCCTTCCGCGACTGCATTTCGCCCATGGAGGACGACGAAGAGCGGGCCGCCAACACCGCATTGAAAAACTGGCGTGGTGCCTCCACGCTGACGCCACCCTTCCTGGACGTGCCCGAAAATGAAACACACAATCCGAAATGGAACTGGCTCGGTTTCGAAAACACACGCGTCTGGAGAGCTGGCAACCAAGGCAACGTCGCATCCGTTTTAATTGAAAAGCCCGAAATCGGCAACTGGCGGCCGCTCGCCGTCGGCGGATTCGATTTGCAATATGCGCCGCTTCTGGAACTCATCGTCGGCAAAGGACGTACCATCTTCTGCCAACTGGACGTCACGAACCGCACGGAAAACGATCCTGTCGGCGACCGTATCGCCTGCCGTCTCATCCATTATCTCGCCTATGCTCCAGAAACCAATATGAAACGCAAAGTTTATTACACAGGCGGCCCCGAAGGGCGCGCCTTGCTGACGAACCTGAAAATTGATTTCGAAGACATGAAACCTTTCCCAGATGCGTTGCAAGTGGATTCTGTAGCAGTAAAGCCCGATCTAAGACAACAATTGGATTATCCCTCCCTGCGAAACGACATTGTCGTCGTCGCGCATGGCGCACCGTCCAAAATACTGGAACAAATCAACTTGAATGCACAGGACCCCAAGAACATTCTTGAAAAGCTAGACCGCGCGGACAAAGTACCCGCAGGACTTGTCGCGATCGGAATGGACAAGAGCGAACTCAAACTCGCCGGCTTGTTTACCGAAGTCTTCACCGATTTCAACATCAGAAAATATGACAAGCTAATCATGTATCTGAATAAGAACAAATTAGTGGAAGATGCGACGGAACTTGAATATCTCGTTGAAGAAAACCTTCTGCCGCTCATCGAAATGAAACACCCCCATATCAAGGGAAAAATCACACTCGCATGGCTGAAGGGGGTTGTCCCAAACTTCAGCCTCCAAAACACCGCGACATTTGTCAAATATCTTGAAGACAACAAATTCAAGAAGGATGCAGCAAAAATCAATGATTTTTTGACAATAAACATCCCGAACATCCTTGAAAAGGCGCAACGCAGACTCAAGGAAAAAGGCAATCCCACCCCAGCGAAAATTGCCATCGCATCCAAATTGGACATCAAAAACTATGAGGAATTGATTAAGTTACTTGAAGACAATGATTTAACTAGAAATGCAAAAGATATTGTAAAATTACTGGAAGAAGATATTCCGAAAATCATTGTAAAGATATTCCCCCAATACACGGGAAAATTCGGACTCACCGCACTGGCATCTGAATTCGTTCCCGGCTTCGACGTCAAAGATTTAAAAAGCTATAGTGCATTAGTTAAATATCTCGATGACAATGATTTCGACAAGGAGGCACAAGAACTTTGGAAATATCTGGATGATGGCATTCAGAAAAGCATTGAATTGGCTCGCCTTCGAATCAAGGAAAAGATCATCCTCAAAGGGCTGAAAATTGATATCGAGCCTGAATTGGATATGCAAAAATTCAGGAAAATAATCATCTACCTTGAACGCATGGGCTTTTGGAAGGAAGCAGAAGAACTCGCCAAAGTGCAGGCCCAAGGCATTCCGTCCCTTCTTGAAGAGGCACTTCTTAACGTCTATAAGAAGACAAAAGCCACCGGCATGGAGGATGGCACCTCACTCGCCTTCTCCGTCCCGCTCCCGCCGGAAAACCACCTTGAGCAGAAACCGCCGGCGAGAAAACACAGCCAGGCTGTCAAGGATTACATCAAGAACTTGCCAGATAAGGATATCGCCTACACAGCTTTCGAAATCATCAGAGGTTTGAGTTCCGCCGATATCTACTGGCACGCCAAACTGGCCAAGGCAGCCGTCGCATTGTCACCGAATGATGATCTTGACAAATATGTTCTCTCCGTTCCCTCCCTGTTCGCGCTAGTCCATGAGAGACGCGTCACCGTCTGTCTCCAGCCTGCCCCATGGGACTTCGATAACGCCTCCAAACCGTATCTGCGCACATCCTACAGACGTTCCGTCTTCACAGTCGCGAAGATTCTCGCTAACTTAGGCGCCGATTTCCATAATCCAATCATTGACATCGTCTCCAATCCGCCGCAGGAAAAAGCCTGGCTCCACTCTTACTATCTGCAGGAGCCGAAGGCCGAAGATGACCCCTACCGTTATTATCGGTGGTAGCCGCCTTCGGCGGAGGTGACGCATGCGTCCCGCCTGCGTCTGCCATCGGCTTCTCGCCGATGGCACCTCCACAGTACGCTTATGGCTAATGGCCAATGGCTTATGGTATTTGCATTAAGCATTAAGCATTAAACATTAAGCATTAAGCATTAAGCATTAAGCATTAAGCATTAAGCATTAAGCATTAAGCATTAAGCATTAAGCATTAAACATTAAGCATTAAACATTAAGCATTAAGCATTAAACATTAAGCATTAAACATTAAGCATTAAACATTAAGCATTAAACATTAAGCATTAAACATTAAGCATTAAACAT
>JAFZIJ010000001.1 GCA_017554445.1 Victivallales bacterium | reverse complement strand
GAAGGACGGCGAAACGCTGAACGTTCCGGACTGGGGCCTCCCGCCGCAATAGTCCCGTGTGCGTCTCGCCTGCGGGTGGGAAGTCCCGCATGCGTCTCGCCTGCGGGTGAGAAGTCCCGCATGCGTCCCGCCGTCGCGGTGTGGCGGCGGCGTCCCGCCGTCGCGGTGTGGCGGCGGCGTCTCGCCGTCGCAAAGTACATGCGTCCCGCCGTCGCGCCTCCTCACAATCCCAGCAGACGCTCCGCGTTCAGATGGGTAATCTTTTCATAAGCGGCCTGTGAGATTTTCTTTTCTTCTAGGCCGTTCTTCAGGAAGTCTCTGAGGCCGAAGAAGATGCTGCTGTTGCGATTCTTCGGCTGGCATAAGTCCGTCCCGTAGAACAGCCTGTCCTGGAATTCGTCGATGAATTCGTAGGCGAACGACGGATCACGCGTCAGCGAATTGAGACCGCTTCCTGCGGAAAAGTCACCGAGCAGATTGTCGTATTTGCGCATCAGTTCGGCGATCCGGCCCGGTCGCACCACGGGGCCATTCGGATAACCGCCCCAATTGGACGCATTCACGTCTGAACTCATGTGCGACCAAAAAGCCTGCGAATGTCCCAAAATCTTGAGATTCGGGAACTTCTGCAGGACGGTCTCCAATCGCGTCAGGCCGAGTTCGTCAATGAGACCATACATTCCGCCTTCCTGCGTTGCGATGTGGATTGTCACAGGCAGTTCGTTCTTCTCCGCCGCCGCAAACAGATTCAGACAGCGCGGATCCGTGAACGGCATGTTGATCGTCAGTTCGCCTATCCCCTTGCAGCCCTTTGCTTTATAATGTTCAATAATGAATGAGAGATCCGCCGTCGGCGAATTGAACATCATGCGCGGATCCAGATTCATGAACGGAATGAAATGACCGCCGCTCTCCCGCGCGATGTCCAGAACTTCATCGACCGTCTGCGTCACGGATGTGTTTTCCGGCCCGATGACGGGCAGCAGCACGCCGTGGTTGATACCGATTTCCCTGTGCATATTCAGCAGAAGATCCGGCCAGACGAACGGCTCGTCGCCGCGACGATATGGCAGGTCTTTGTTCTTCAAACAATGTCCATGAATGTCGATCAGCATATTGTATTCTCCTTGTCAGCAATTACTTACTCTGTTCAAACAGCCAGTCTCGGATGCCTTCGATGTTGTAGGCGACGCTCCATGTGACCATATGGCCGCCGCCAGAGAACACGTTCATGCGGATGTCCGCGTCTTTTGCAAGCATCGCCTTCACATTCTGCTGCATCTCTTCACGGCTGAATTTGAGATTCCAGAAGCCGTCGCCCCAGGCGGTCTTCGCGCCAAGAGACTTCCACAAGTTCATCGCTTCCGTCATGGCGGGATACGCCTTCGCGTCGCCTTCGCATACAAGAATCCATAGTTTCTTGTCTTTCATCGCGGCCATTTCCGCGACATCCCACTGGCCTGCGACAAGATATTGCGCCGCAAACAATTCTGGATGTCGGTCGCTGAGTGCGATGTTGCTCATGCAGCCCTGTGACTGCCCCGTACCGTAGATTCTGTTTTTATCGACGGCATAGCGTTCCATGATGTCGTGAAGGAGATTGTCAACGGCTGTCAGCCCTTTCGACCATGCATGGTCGTCCATTGTGAGCGGTCCGAATTCTTTCACGACGGAATACGGATATTGCACGGCGACAACGATAGCCGGATGCTTCGCCTGCTCTTCAGACGTCGCCCAGATGGTCGCGCCGTTGCCCTGCGTCAACGTGGCGTTTTCGATGGACGTATCCGCGCTGGCGTCCGGAATGAAAAACACAAGCGGATAGCGTTTTTCCGAGCTGTATCCTTTGGGAAGATACACGAAATACGGCAACGTGATGCCAGTTTCGGCATCGGTGAAATACTTCTTTGCAAAGTCTTGGATGACAAGCTCTTGAGAGGCCGTGGAGAGAAGCGGTTTCTGGCTTGCGGGATAGACGGTTCCGTCCACAGCGCGAATATCGGCGACTTGCGTGACGGTTGCGCTCAAATCCACCGGCTTGCCGTCATCGATGAAACGCGGGCCATTGCCCGCTCCTTTCTTTGCTCCGCCATCCTTTTTGGCGTCATGCTTCGGCCCCATGAACATGTTCGCGCCTTCCGCAAACCATTTGTTTTCATAGACGAGATTGACGATGACGAAACGCCCCGCCTTGGAGACCGCCGTCTTCTCCGCCTTGTCATAGGTGAAAACGGATTCGACCTTGCGGCCCTTCACAGCATAGCTATCTGCGGTCAAGGATGTTGCGTCAATTCCCTTTGCATATTCAATGACGACCGCAGAGACTTTCTGTCCATCGCCGAAGGATTCCGCAATGGTTGTGACATTTCGGACGCCGCCACCAAATTGCGTTGAATTCATGCATGTGCAGCCCATGATGGCCATGGTTCCCATAATGGAAAAGATTTTCAGTTTCATTTGTCCATTCATACCTATTTTATCATCTTCAGTTCTCAAGCAAAATCATAATATCCATCTTGAAACCATTTTGGCAAATCAAACCAAGCCATGGCAAATATTCCGCCAAACAATTGAATAACGGTTTCCCGCCATTATGTTAGGTACAGTCAACTCCTATAAACAACAAACCATACAATGCATCATGAGCAACAACACACTTTTCGACGACACCTCCCTCATCCAGTCCAAGCTTGACCTATGCGGTCTGGTCATCATTGACGAACCGCGCATCTACACGATCAGCCGTTCGCTCGTCATCCATTCGCACACACGGCTTGTTTCGGCTCCTGGAGTCATTTTCCGCGCCGCGCCGAACTCACGTTGCGCACTCATTGAAAATGAACACTTTGCGACATCGGGACGGGATGAAGACATCCATATCGAAGGCGGCGTGTGGGACGGTAACTGCGACGAAATGGGCCTCGACGCCTTCGAGGAAACCGCCGATTACAACCGCCTCGGCTTCCCCTACGATCCTGCCATCTTCAAAGGAAAACTCATCCGTTTCGCCCACGTGGACAATATTTCATTGGAGAAAATGACCGTCAAGGATCCCGTCAGCTACGGCATCCAGATCGCGGACACACGCCATTTCATCACACGCGACATCATTTTCGACTACAACAACCATTTCGGCACGACCGACGGCGTCCACATCAACGGCCCCGCCGAATTCGGCCTCATCGAAAACATCATGGGCACCACCAACGACGACATGGTGTCGTTAACAACTGTTGACGAAGCACATGCGGAAGTGACGCGAGGCCCCATCAAAAACGTCGAAATCCACAATATCTCCGCGACGGACGGCTATTCGGGCGTCCGCATCCTCTCCTGCGGCGAACCGTTGCTCCATGTCCGCGTCAGTGGCGTCTATGGCAGTTACCGCCACAACGCCGTGCTCGTCTCGCAACACAACGTCCACAAAGGCGAGCCTGTCTGGATGGACGACATCTCCATCGAACACGTCCACGCCCACAAGAGCAACCTCCGCCTGCAGCCGCCATGCCACAACCGTTGGGAGAAAAACGCCATCGAGACGTTGTCCATTGTCTGGTTCGCGTTTGGAAGCCGCGTCGGAAACGCCCTTGTGCGTGATATTTACCGTTATGAAGACACGGAAACGAATGGAGCGCTCATCAAGTTGGACAAAGATGTGCAAATCGACCGTCTGGTCATGGAAAACATCTCGCAGTCCTGTCGTGAAGGCATCAATCCGCCGTTGATCGACAACCAAGCGACCATCAAGACGCTGCTTCTTTCATGCATACAGGACGAAGCCTCGCCGTCTGCCCTCCATTAGTCGCCAAGCAATTTATACAGAAGGCTGAAAATGCCTATACCAGAGCCAAGCCATTTATTCAAAAGGCAGAAGACGCCTATACCAGATATCACGACAAGCAAATGATACGCGCTGAGTTTCCAGGAAGCCCACCAGTCGTCCAATTCACCGTCGATCAAACTGAATATATCCGGTTTCCAACTGAACTTCCATGCTTCCCCATATTCATGACTATCACGGAAGAAAAGATGGAAAGACCATCTAGCCACCAGTTCCGACGTCACCAGACCGCCCAGCACACAGACGATATGCATGCCAGGCATGTCATGGCACCACATGACCGCGCATATCAGGATGTCCACAATCAAACTGATCCACAAATACATGCGCCTCCATTACCAATTAAGCATTAATCATTAATCATTTTTTCACGTTCCAGAGATTGCTCGCACCGACGACGATCATCTGCACGGCAATCGCGCTCAAAATCAGCCCCGTCAGTTTGCTGAGAATGGAAATGTTCGCATGGCCGAGCATCTTGTTGATTCGGTCTGAAACGGCCAGCATCAATCCGATGGAACAGCAGGCCAGAATGATGGCGGCGGCGGTAATCAATTTGTATTCAATCGCTTCCGCCGTCGTTCCCATAACCATCAGCGTACCGAGCGTGGCCGGCCCCGCCGTAATCGGCGTGGCCAGCGGGACGACCGCCATGTCCATGAGTTTGTCCGGCTGCGTTTCATGCTGTGCAGACTCCTTGCCGAAAACTAGATTGATGGCTGTGATCATCAGCAGCACGCCTGAACCGCCTCGGAAGGCATCGACGGTGATGCCGAAAACCTTCATAATCAACGATCCCGCGAAGAAAATGGACAACGTCACGCCCATCGCACCCAGCGTGATGCGCGTCGCCAACTTGCGACGCATCGCGCCGTCAATACCATCCGTCAGCGTAATGAACGTTCCGAGAACAAAGAACGGCGTCAACAGAAAGAATAATTTTAGGTAAAGAGTAAACGCTTCGCGAAGCATGTTCATGGCTGAGTTTCCTTAAAAAATCAATCGTGTCCGTTTTTCTACCTTCCGCTTCCTATCTGCTGATATAATATACATTCATGCTCATGAATGCAAGACTTTTGTTGATTCTGTTTTACGATAGTTTATGTCATATTTTACGGAGCATTTTCGTGAAGCCTTTTCATTCGACACCTTTCATAAACAGGACAACTCTTCGCGAACATTCGTGTCATTTAAACAACCGACGCAGCCAATCCGCTTTCGCGGAGCTAAAAGCTTAAAGCTGAAAGCCTAAAGCACTATCCCATAAGCCATAGGCTATCAGCCATAAGCACCGCCATCGGCGGCTAGCGGCCCGGCGGCGAGGCATATTGTTTGTTTTGTTTGTTTTGTGGTTAAAATTCGTGTCCATTCGTGTCCATTCGTGGTTTATAATCAATTACTTCCGATATTCTTTTTGTCAGTCTCCTGGGCTCCCGGCAGATGGAAGTTGTAGCGGATGGCAAGCAAGCGAATAATCAGTACAAGTAACGTCGTGACAATGAAACACGTGAAATCGGAAATCTCCAGCCATCCGTTTTTCTCCATCTTCAGCAACGCGATATAAGCCAAGCCACCGATGAGCGAAGCGGTTGCGTAGAAATTGTTTACGAGCACGGCGGGAATCTTCCGGGCCATCACATCACGCAAAATACCGCCACCCACGGCGGAAAGCACACCGCAGGTGGCGAGTCCGATAGGCCCCAGATGATACAGATTTCCCTTCGCGACGCCTAACGCCGTAAACACGCCCAGCCCGAACGCATCGCAGATGAGAATCACCTTCTGATGGTTTTCAAGACGTTTGAAAAGAAAGAAGACAACCAGCCCCGTAATGATGCACGCCGCTAGATAGATTTCGTTCTGCAGAACAGCCACAGGGGTGGCGCCAATCACCGTATCCCGCACGATGCCGCCACCAACGCCGACCAAACATCCGAACACGATGACGCCAAGCATGTCAAGCCGTAGCTTCATGCCTGAAACGGCCCCCGTGATCGCAAAAATCACCGTGCCGAGCAAATCCGCGAAAAACATGAATTGGTCTGACATCGCCTGTTGATCCTGACATCCTGCCGAATTGACTGACAACACAATAGTATAATGTATGTTCCATAGCGAAATAAGCAATCTTAGCCAACCATGAGCCATGATGCAAAACAAGCGGTAAAAGCTCCATTTCTCTGTCAATGAATTGACAACGCCATTTCAGCGGCTATCATAAAACAACAACTCATCACCATATCCGCCAACGATTATGAAATTCTACCGCCATTGGATCAAATGCACACGGGACATCATCCTGCCTGGAACAGACGGCAAGACGTTTCCGATGTCCGTCTATGGTCATTCCAACATTTCGCTGGCAGACGCCAAAGACAGTGGGCAACGTCTGCTCGACTCCTTCGCGAAACGGCTGGTGTTCCATCTCTCTCCATGGGAATATGATAGAGACGACCGCCCCATCCGCGAAGAGACGCTTCTTGAACTGTCGCCACGAAACATTGTGACACGCAACCGCTATGGCGCAGAAGTGCTGAATTCCACGCAACTTGTGTTCATTGACGTGGACGGTGCCCTTCCTTCTTACGGCGGATTGTTCGGATGGATAATGGATCTTTTCTTAAAAACACCATCACAAAATACAGAATCAGAGGAACTTGCAAAAGTGGCAAAACTCGCCGCGAAAGCAGGCCATACGATGACGCATATCCGCGTCTATCGCACAAAGGCGGGCTACCGCCTGATGTTGCTAAATTGCGATACCGAAGGGAAATACAGCAGAGATTTGATGAAAGCCTTCCATGCGGATCCAATTTACGCGGATCTATGCCGCATCCAAAACTGCTATCGTGCACGGCTGACGCCCAAACCATATCGTATCCGCCAACGGAAATGTCGTTTCAATTATCCAGAAACGGATGCGGAAATTCTTGAAATTCAACGGAAATGGCTAGAGGAATACAACGCCAAAATAGCGAATTTCGCAACCTGCCATTACATCGGCAGCCTCAACGGCCCGAACGGAATCGCCGCGAATGAAGCGGCCCGTTACCATGACGAACGGACAAACGCCATGTCCAATCTGCCGTTGGCGTGACCATTACTAAACATTATGATTCCAGAAGGCTCATAAAAATACCTTCTGGAATCATCATGAAATATTTCTCTAACGCAAAAAGACTATTACTTCAAATATTTTGCATAGAAAGCAACAATGCGGTCGAAGGGAATGATGTCTTTCTGATCATAAAGATCGCAATGGGAAGCACCTGGAACAATGACTAATTCTTTGTTATCGCCGTTCAGCTTCTTAAAAGCAGTTTCACCGAAATAGCGGGAATGGGCCTTTTCGCCATGCAACACCATCACGGCGCTTTCGATTTCACCCGCATATGCAAGTAACTTGGCATTCAAGAAAGACAACGCCGAAGTCTTGTTCCATCCATCGGTCGAATTCAAAGAACGTGGATGATAGCCACGCGGCATCTTGTAATGGGCGTAGTAGTCTTTGATAAACTGCGGAGCGTCGGCAGGAAGCGGATCAACAACACCGCCTGCCCGTTCAGGAACTTTTCCATAATCAATATTCCGCTGCTTATTGAGCGTACGACGCATTTTCTGACGGGCTTCTGCATTGTCATCCACGTCGTTATAGCCGTTGGCGATGACGCGTGTCATGTCGTACATCGTGGAAGCAACTGTTGCTTTGACACGCGTATCAATGGCGGCGGCATTGATGGCCATACCGCCCCACCCGCAAATTCCGAGAATGCCAATGCGTTCAGCATCAACATCTTCTCGAGAAATCAGATAATCGACGGCTGCCTGAAAATCCTCCGTGTTGATGTCAGGGGAGGCGACATAGCGCGGCATGCCGCCGCTTTCACCTGTAAAGGATGGATCAAAAGCGATGGTCAGAAAACCACGTTCCGCCAATTCTTGAGCATAAAGTCCTGAAGACTGTTCTTTTACAGCACCGAACGGTCCAGACACCGCAATGGCCGCCAGACGCCCAGATGCATTCTTCGGCTTGTAAAGATCCGCCGCCAATGTAATACCAAAACGGTTCACAAAGGTGACTTTGCTGTGCTCAACTTTGTCGCTCTGCGGGAAAATCTTGTCCCATTCCGTCGTCAACGTCAGCTTCTGTGGATGGCAACCGTCCTTACAGGCATGGGTGTGGCAGCAACCAGTGGTGATTGCGAGAGACATGGCGATTGTTGAGAAGAGAAAAAAGCGTTTCATTTCATGATCTCCTGTGCTTTTGGAATGCCGTCACATTCCGTATTTTTCATGTTGTCCGAAAGCCGTCGCTTCCGATTTTTCATTCAAAAAACCAAAATCAATTGTCATGCTATTACTATATTTTTTATTTGTGAAATAGCAAATACTTTGTTTTTATATCATCTTATGCCTTGAAGGCATATCACAAGACTGTATATTATGATACATTCAACATCAAGGAGATGAACAACATGGAACTCAGAGTACTGAAATATTTTCTGGCCGTCGCTCAGGAGGGCAGTCTCACAGCGGCGGCTCGCCGTTTGTGCATCACACAGCCAACGCTGTCTCGCCAACTAAAGGAGCTTGAGGACGAACTCGGACGGCAACTCTATACACGCGGCAGTCATCATGTTTCATTGACAGCGGACGGCTTGCTTCTGCGCAAGCGGGCGGAGGAAATCATGGACATCGTCGGCAAGACGCAGACGGAATTCGAATCAGCTCATGAAATCGCTGGAGACATCTACGTCGGCGGAGGCGAAAGCGAAGCTATGTCCTTGCTGGCAAACGTTATAGGAATATTTCGCAAGAAGCATCCGAATGTAAAATTCCATCTTTTCAGCGGCAATGCGGAAGATGTGATGGAGCGGCTGGATCGCGGCAGATTGGATTTCGGCGTCCTTATCCAACCAGTTGATATCTCCAAATACGACAGTTTGCCGTTGCCCGTAAAAGACACGTGGGGACTGCTCATGCGTGATGACCATCCGTTAGCCACCCAAACGGAAATCACGCCTGCCGATCTGCAAGGATTGACCCTCCTCTTCTCCCGTCAAGTTCTCAGCCATGGTGACACCCATAACCCATGCTTGGAATGGATTGGCAAAACAATTGACGAACTGGACATCGCCATTACCTATAATCTTATCTTCAATGCTACCCTACTTGTAAAGGCGGGCGTCGGTTGCGCCGTCACATTGGATAAACTTGTCAATACCACCGCTCAAAGCGATCTCTGTTTTCGTCCATTCTCCCCACGGCTTGAATCCAGTCTGGACATTGTCTGGAAGAAACATCAGGTCTTTTCATCCGCCGCCGCCGCTTTTCTGGAGGAAGTTCGCTTAAGTTTATGTCAAGATATATCAGGCAATTAACTTAATTACATGGATAAGCTCGTCCGGCAAGCTGAAAGAGAAAATTGCTAACAGGAAAAATCTGCATTTGCTTTTGGCTTTCACTCATCATCAAACAAGCTGCCTTCCAACGCGTTACGCACGACAAGAATGTATTTCGCCATGTCCAGCGGATCGACCGTGCGGCGCGGCGTCATCTTGTCGGGCGTACATTCGCATTCACGGTAGCCGTGCAGCCGCACGTTCATGGCGCCGCGACCGCCCGTCGCCATGGCAAGCGTCGTCGCATAATCCAAACTTGTGCTGACAGGAATCAGCGCGTCCAACGTGACACGTTCGCCGTCCGTCGTCGTTTCCAAGACTTCGCCGCGCATGAGATTGATGTCGTTCATGACGCGGCCAATGCAATCCGCAGGCAACCTAAATCTCGCTTTCAGAATTGGTTCCAGCAACTGACTGCCACCGTTGCGCAAGCCGTCTTGGATGCCGATGGGTGTCGCCACGACGAAATCCAACGGATGCGTATGAACCAGATGGTGGTTGCCGCCTGTCAACGTGATATGCACGTCCGTCACCTCCCATCCGAGCCGCCCCTGCTTCAAGGCCATCGGCAACGCCTGCTCCACTTGATGCTGATATCGCGCCATGATGTCTTTCACAGGCACTTTCGACTCGAATGTGACGCCGCTGCCGCGCGGCGCAGGTTCGATGAGAAAATCCAAAATCGCCCAGCAGGGCTTCGGCATCGTGTAATCGACATGGCCACGGGCTGCTTTCTGGATCGTCTCCTTGTAGATGACGGTTGGTTTCGCGAATGTCGCCTTCAGTTCAAAACGCGTCCGTAGGACCTCCTCCAAAATCTCCAACTGGACGGTTCCCATCACACGCAAGTTCAACTGGTCCAACGTCTTGATGTAGTTTACCTGCAACAGCGGATCTTCTTCGGAAAGCGTCTCGCAGGCTGTTCTCAAGGCACGCATCTCTTCCGGCTTCTCCGGCAAGACTTGCACGTTGATCAACGGCGAACGCAATTGGCCCGGCTGGACAGGACGTGGCAATTTCGCACGATCACCGAAAACATGGCCGATTTTCACATCGCCCAAACCATAGACGACACCGACCTCCCCCGCTTGCAACGCTCCCAAATCATCGCCGTCCACTCCGCGAATTTGCGTGATTTTCCGTTGTTCGGTTTTCTCCGTACCAGTCAGCAAATCAACGCCTTGAGGAATGTCCAAAGCCATTCGGTTCTCCAGACGGCCGCCGAACAGCCGCACCCACAATCCGCGCCCCATGACGCGATCCGTCATCGACGCGAACACCACGCCACTCAATTCATCACCGCATGATGACGGCGGCGGCAGAAAATCCACGACGGCATCCAACAACGCTTCTACGCCTTCGTCCTTCAACGCGCTGCCAACATAGACGGGATGGCACTTCCCTTCGCGGGCCCATATGGCCATTTTCGCCATAAGCGCTTCCCGCGCAATGGTTTTCCCATCCAGATACGCTTCCATTAATTCGTCGTCGTTGCCGCAGACATATTCCGTCAATTCGGCTTCATCCGACATCAAAACAGCGTCCGGCGTCAGCAATTTACGAATCTGCGCGACGGCTTCCGCCACATTCGCGCCGATACGGTCGATTTTGTTGATGAAGAAAACGACGGGAACATGCTGTTCATGAAGCACATGGAACAGAACTTCCGTCTGTGGCTGGACACCTTCCACGGCGTCGGCCAATAGGACGGCGCCGTCCAATGCCCACAGCGACCGTTCGATTTCCGCGGAGAAATCCGTATGGCCAGGCGTGTCTATCAGATTGATATCCATGCCTTTCCATTGCAGACGGACGCATGTCGCCTTCACGGAGATGCCACGACGCCGTTCAATGGGCAGCGTGTCCGTATGGGCCGTCCCGTCATCGACGCTTCCCGCTTGCTGCACGGCTCCCGCATGGACGAGCATCCGCTCCGAAAGCGTCGTCTTCCCCGCATCAACATGCGCGAAGACGCCGATATTGCGAATGGCCATTTCTGTCTGTTTTTTGTTCATTGTTTTTCCTGCATGGTTTTCTTTTTACAATATATTACATTATTGTCTTTAATTCGAATGAAAACACTCGTCAATCCATGGAAAGGAAGCAAAAATGAAGCTCAGCATCAATCTCGGCTATGTCTTGAACCGCCGCGACGGCGGAAAACGCTCTTTGGAAGAAGGTCTGAAACTCTGCCGCGACGCAGGCTTCAGGCATCTTGACTATCTGACGCCAGTCGGCGTGGAAGATTTTGAAGATCAAGCACATAAAGCAAAAGAGCTGCTTGATTCGCTCGGCATGACCGTCTATCAGACGCACTGCCCGTTCTTCCGTTATCAAGAGAACGGCCCCGAAATTTTCGCCGTGCAATCCCTCCGCGCGGTGAAAGCCTCCGCGATTCTTGGCGCGAAGCACATGGTCGTCCATGCGGATGAATGGCCGCCGAAAGGCGAACCGTACAATATTCACAAGGCGTTGAAATACAATTATGAACTGATAGCGCCAGTTGTCGATGAATGCCTGAAACTCGGTGTCAATCCCGCCTTCGAAAATCTTTTCGACGAAAACGCCCGCCCGAAAGACACGGGCCGCGACCGCTATTGCGCTACCGCTGAAGAACTTCTGACGCTGATTGGCAAATTCAACGACAGCCGTCTCGGCATCTGCCTGGACACAGGCCATGCCCACGTCGGCCACAAGGAGCACTTTTTAGGCTTCGTCAACGCCATCGCCGACCACGTGACCTGCACGCATGTCCATGACAACAAAAATCATGAAGACTCGCATCTGCCCGCCTTCCTCGGCACGATTCCGTTTGAAGAGACCTTCGCCATCCTCAAGAAACACAACTATCAAGGGACTCTCAGTTGGGAAATGGTCTATGGTCGGCTTCCGGACGAACTCCTCCCCTGCCTGCTCGCCTATCTCGCAAAATGCGGCGAATACCTTGGTTGCGACCAACTTTAACAAATCGGGAGGGTCCCGCTCCTGCGGGAACGATCTCGCAGGAACGATCCCGCAGGAGCGGGACCCTCCCATTCCCAACGCGAAAACACATCTTTCGCAGATGCGTTTGTTTGCATCCTCCCATTTATAAATTATGGTAAATAGTTTGTGTTTTTCACCACCAACAACTTCCATAAAAAGGCATCAACATGGAAAGCATTCCTACCAAAACGCTCGCATGGCGCCTCTACGGCGCAGGTCTTGAAAATTTCGGCAATCAGGACGCTCCTGACAATATCGACATCCGTCCGCTGAAAGACGATGAAATTCTCACGAAAGTCGAAGCCATCGGCCTCTGCTTCTCCGATATCAAAATCATCCGCCTCGGCGGCAACCATTTGAAACTGTGGGAGAAAGATCTTAAGAACCACCCACTGATCATCGGCCACGAAGCCATTCTGACCATCGTCAAGAAAGGTCCGGGCGTTCCCGCCGAATTCGAAGTCGGCAAACGCTATCTCGTCCAGCCGGACATCTACATCAAAGGTCGTTGTTGCGCATATGGTTACGGCATGGATGGCGGTTTGACGCAGTATTCCATCATCGACCACCGCGTATGGCGCAGTGAAGACGGCGGCAGCTACCTTCTCGAATGCCCCGAAAATCTGCCTTCCGCCTCCGCCGCCCTCATGGAGCCGTGGACCTGCGTCCGCGCCGCCTATCACATCCCGCATCGCACGACGCCTGTTGACGGCGGTGCCCTGCTTCTCGTCACACAGCCCGGCAACGCAAAGACTTACAAACTCGGTAAACTTTATGCGGGCCAGAAGAAAGTCGTCGCCGTCAACTTCTCGGACGCCGCTATCGCGGCCTTCGAAAAGGAACTCGGCAAGCCTGTCGTCAAGGCCGACGCCCTGCCGACGGATGAACTGTTCGACGATATCGTCTATGTCGATTTGAAGGACAAGAAACTTGGCGAAGAGGCCCAGCTGCTCGCGGCGGACAAAGCCATCATCAACTTCATCGGCGACTGCGGCAACGACGAATGGCGCATCGACGTCGGTGCCCTCCACTACAAACGCCGCTGGTATCAAGGTGCTCCAAGTGGCGATCTGGACGCAGGTTACGCCACGCCTCGCCGCAACGACCTTTTGAAAGGCGGTGCCGCTTGGTTCCCAGGCGGCGCAGGAGCCATGGGCCAGATGCATGTCGAACTCGCCATCATCTCCAAGAACGCCCCCTCCAAGATTCTCGTGACCGACGTTGACGACGCGCGTATCGAACATCTCCGCAAAAAACTCGCCCCGCGTGCCACTGAACGCAACATCGAATTCAAACTCGTCAATCCGAGCAAAATGTCCGAAGATGAACTCCACAAGCTCGCCAAAGAGTTCGCGCCCAACGGTTTCTCCGATATCATCATTCTCGTGCCCTCCGCAGCCGTCATCGATCAGGCCATGCCGCATCTTGCGGACGGCGGCCTCATGAACGTTTTCGCGGGTATTCCCGCCGGCGAAGCCTCTCCGATTCCTGTCAACCGCCTCATCAACAAGGGGTTGCGTTTCACGGGATCGTCCGGCAGCACGACGCAGGACATGATCGACTCGCTCCGCCTCGCCGCCGAACACGAATTCGAACCGCAGAGCGCGATGGCCGCCATCGCCGGTTTCAACGCCGTCAAGGAAGGCCTGACCGCTGTCTCGCAGGGCAAATTCCCGGGCAAAGTCGTCATCCTTCCGGCCTGCGTTGACATGCCGTTGATGCCATTGGACAAAGAGCATCTGCCAGCGGAAGTCATCGCCACGCTGGACAAATACGGCCAATACACGATGGAAACGGAAAAACTCCTCCACAAGATGTGGAAGTAAATCATTTCCATGAGATTAGACGGGCGGCGCCTCCAATAGAGGCTCCGCCCTTTTTTTTGCCCATAAAGGCTTTTTCTAGAAATCCATTAAGCTTGGCTTCCTAGATTTCTAATCCTCAAACTTGAAAAGATGCCCTTTGCAGAAAATATTATTGCCATAAACAAAAATCACCAAGCTTAGCCTTCACACCATGAACAGGAAACAACTCATGAGCATCATGCTGAATCTTTGCTGCCTTGCCGTCGCCGCTGAGGCGGCCGATGACAACGTCCCGCTGACGAACGATCTCTTCTGGAATGATATTTTCGCGCCCATCGTCGTCGCCGTCCCACCACGCTACGCCGTGCGCGATCTCTGCGAAACCGCCGACGGCAAAATCCGCCACTACGGCACCCAATGGCTCGGCGGCAAGAAGCGCGGTGTCTATATCGAATCGGACGATAACGGCCTCAATTGGAAAAAATGTCTCTGGATGCCCGGAGATCCGGGAGCCATGGTCAAATGCCCATGGGCCGATTATTGGCTGACGTTGACCAGCGGAAAGGTCGTCTGCCTCAAAAACACCGCCGGTCCGGGAAGCCCCGTCATGGAACGGATTCCTACCCAAATCACCGATTCGTCGCCACGGCAACCATTGCCGTTGAAACACAGAAAACGTTGGATCAGCCCTATTAGCGACGTCTCCTGCAAAGGAACATGCTATCAGGCCGCCGTCTGCTTTTCGGATGACGACGGCAAAACATGGACTCATGTTTCCGTCCCGCAGACGCCTGACGTCACACGTCAGTTCGCCTGTGACAAACGGCCCCATTGGTTCAACAACGGCTGCGAACCGTCCATTGCGGAACTCTCTGATGGCACACTATTAATGGCCTTGCGCACATCAGGCGAACATGCCGCTTTCTCGCGTTCCACAGACGGCGGCGCAACATGGTCCGTTCCACAACCGCTTCCAGGCTTCTGGCAGGCCAACACCATGCCGCTACTCTTTAAATTAAAGGATGGACGACTCCTTTTCATTTGGAACAACACGGCCATGCTACCGACACGCCCCGCCTCTGAAACGCCGGAACTCTCTCCAACGGAACTGGATGGAACATGGGAAGCCGTCTTCACAAACCGCGACGCGCTCCACGCCGCCATCTCAGAAGACGACGGCAAGACGTGGAAAGGCTTCCGCGAAATCATTCTGAACAGCATCCGCAACGACGCCGACTATCGCGAACTCGGCAACACGCCTGATCAGGAAATCGACAAAAGCGTCCATCAAACGCAAGGCTTGGAACTGCCAAACGGCAAAATTCTCCTTGCTCTCGGCCAAAATACCGCCGCGCGGCGCATTGTAATATTCGATCCTGCATGGCTTTATGAAACTTCTCGCACGGAGGATTTCCACCATGGTCTGTATGCGATTTCACATCATCTCTTCGTCAAATCATTGACCGGCGGAAATCGCGGCTGGGCAGGCCATTGCGCATGGAACCGCGTGCCCGGCGCCGTCATGGCCCGCGAGCCTGAAACAGAACGTTCCACAAAACGCGAAGCATTATGGCTCTGCCGCATCAACGATCCACGTCTCGTCAGCACGCGTTCAGGCATTGTCTGGAACTTCCCGGCCGCCGCGAAAGGCATCGTTGAAATCGACTGCCGTATCGAAGGCGACGGCTTCCAAATCGCTCTTCAAGACCATTGGAGCAATCCGTGCGACGAATATCTCGCGCCACGCAGCTATCTCACCATTCCGATCACGGCGGAATCCATCGGCGGTGCAGGCCGCTGGACAACCGTCCGCCTTGAATGGGACTGTGTTGCGAAACGCGCCGTCATCACCTGCGGCGACGCCGTCCGCGAACTTTCGATGGACACGGCGGCATTTTCCGCCTTCGGCCCCTCATACCTTCATATCCAGACACTTGCAGAAGTGCAGGATCTTAAGGGAACGTATTTCCGCGAACTGCGCTTCAACGCGAAATAGAAGACGGATCGTAATGGATTCCGAAATACGATTCCAATGCGTCCAGAAGCTGTTCATGGCCAAAGAGGAACGTCCGTTTGGACGTTCCGTCCGCCAATGATTCGCTCAATTCGGGCAGAATCGTGCCCGTTTCCGGATTCGCGACGGATGCGATACTGTTCCGCCCGTATTCCGTCGGCACATGCACCATCAGCTTGCCTGTGAACGGCGAATCCGGATGATGGGTGCACCAATAGTGCGCGTACATGAAATCGATGGGCTGTTGCGGCGCTTCGTCAAACGAGAAGTAATTACGGCTGACAGCGCCATTTACGACTTGAATGACCTTCCCGAGTATCGGATCCGCTACGATGCGGTACATCCGTCCGCTGAGCTCCTGTGTCTCGTCCAAAACGCATTTGAACGGCACAAGCGGCGCCTGGCAGCCGATGCCGACGTCCGAAATGAATTCGCCTTCCGGTAAAAACACTTTGATGACGCGATGGCGGCGCAACGGCACCGTCAACGGCTCGCCGAACAGCCACCGTCCGAAATACTCTTCCGTCCTATAGCCCAGCTGTTTCAGCAACCAGCCATACAAGCCGTTCAGTTCAAAGCAGTATCCGCCACGATGTCTGTTGACGATTTTGTCATAGACTTCATCGACAGCCAGCGTGAACTCATGCCCGTAATAGATGTCCAGATTCTCATACGGGACATGGGTGAAATGCGCCTTCTGCAGGGCATAGAGATTTTCCAGCGTCGGCTCCGTGCCGCCTGAATACTCGATTCTCTCCAGATACCGCTTGACCTTGTCTTCCATCGCCTTTCCTTTTGCTAGCGTTTATTTTGCAAATGCGGCATCCACCTTCTGGAAGGCACGCATGATCTTCGCGCAGTCGTCGTCGCTGTAGTTTTCCTGCATCATCAGCAGGAAGTTCGCGTCCAGAGCCGCCTCCGCGTTCGGGCAAGGATATGCGGCATAACGGTCGCCTTTATACTGCGGCGCATTCCACGGGAACTGCTCGGCACGATTCACAAACCACTGATGGCAAGGCGGATAGCCCGCATGGTAATCGCCAGCGACAGGCAGGCCTTCGGCGGCCAGCGCCTTCACGTATTCATCCTTCGAACACGTCGCTTTATCCGCATGGAACTGGCAGACCAGCCGCCAATAGCAGCATTCGAAGCCGGGCTTCAGTTCCGTCTGCTGGAATGTGAGGCACTTCAAATCGTACAGGCCGTGGGTCTTAAGCCATTCCACGGCCTTCTGACGGCCCGCCGCAAAATACGGCAGTTTCTTCAGCTGTGCCCGCGCAATCGCCGCATGGATTTCGTCCATGTTGAAATTCAATGAAATTTCAACGGATGACGACGCCTTTACGCCGAACGGCTTGCCACGATCCGCGCAACGGCGCACTTTCCAATACATCTTCTCGTCTTTCGTGAAGACGGCAGCGCCCTGTCCGCCCGCGCACATATGCTTGCCGGACATCATCGAAAACGCCGCGACCGTTCCGAACGTGCCGACGTTTTGGCCGTTGATTTTCGCCGCATGGGATTGCGCGCAGTCCTCCACCACGGGAAGATGGTATTTTTCAGCGACTTGCAGGATGGCCGGCATGTCGGCGGGTTCGCCCATGATGTGCGCGATCACGATGGCGGACGTCCGTTCCGTGATGCGCGCCTCAATCTGCTCTGGCCCGATATTGAACGAACCGGGCATCGTATCGACGGGAATCGGAATGCAGTTGTTCATGACAATCGGCATAACGCCGCCATTATCCGTGATACAGCCGAACAAAACTTCCGAGAACGGCGGCAGATCCAACGCCCGCAATGCGACGAAAACAGAATTCGTACCAGAGTTCACGCCGTCGGCGTAACCGCCGCCAAGATATTCCGCAAACTCCTTGCAGAACGCCTCTTCCTGCTTGCCATGATACGTTGGGGCATTGCCGGTGGCGATCATTTCGTCGAACAACGCATCAACCGCCACCTTTTCTTCTTTGCCCATATGTCCACGCGGAGGAAGTCCCGCCGCCGCAGGCGTGCCACCGTTCATCGCCAATTCTTTCATTTTGTCCATGGTCATGCTTCCCGTTGTCTAAAACGTTTTCATTCTTACAAACAAACCAAAGTTTTCTTACCATAATATACGTCATATTTCCAAATTATGCTGTATAGTATTGATTGTTTTCTCTTTTTTATCCGTGAAAAACCGCTTTCACCGCGTTTTTCATACCTAAACAGCCTTTTTGACAACCATGATTTTTTCTTTCGACATCTTCGACACGGTCATCGGACGGCGCGTCCAGAAGCCAGTGGACATTTTCCATCTCATGTCCACGCGGCTACTGGCGGAGCATCCGGAAGTGCCGCATGACGTCGCGGAAAAATTCCATGATCTGCGCCGCAAGGCGGAATCAGTCGCACGTCGACAATCAGCCGCCGAAGACATCAACTTTGACGACATTTACAACCTGTTCGCGACAACATGCTCTCTTTCCAAAGCGCAGCGGGATTTCCTCCAGACGTTCGAGTTCAATCTCGAACTGGAAAATACACGCCCTATCCACACCAACGTCAAGCAAATCCACGACCTTCTCCAACAAGGCGAACGCGTCATTTTCATATCGGATATGTATCTGCAATCCAAATACATCAAGCAACTTCTCGCAAAGGCTTCGCCTGTCTTCGCGGAACTGCCGTTGTACGTCTCCAACGAATGCGGCCTCCTCAAACATACAGGCTCCCTCTTCAAATACGTTCTCGAAAAGGAGAAAATCCCCCCTGAAAAGCTCATCCATCGCGGCGACAATCCCGTCGCCGATCTTGAAAAGCCACGTTCGCTCGGCATTGGAACAAATTTCTATGACCGCTCCGTCCCATCCCATTGGGACTGAAGCGAATCAAACTATTTATCAATATAAAAAGGCATCGCCATGGCAACCCTCCCTTTCAAACCGAACTGCTCCCTTGACGACCTCCCCAAAATCGGTATCACCAGATACGGCTTCATCAAGACGACCGACATCGTCTTCGATCCGCAAGCCTTGAAACTCTGTGAAAGCAACGCATGCCGCCGTTATGGAAAATATTGGACATGCGCGCCTGGAAGCGGTCCATTGGAACAGTCCATAGCGACTTGCCACTCCTATTCCGACGCGCTCGTCTTCTGCTCCGTCTATGAACTGGAAGACTCCTACGACGTCGAAGGAATGGCCCGTGGCGGCACAGAATTCCGCAACGTCTGCGACCGTCTCTACGATTTGCTGACGCCGCCCTTCAAGCTCCTTTCCACTGGCGGCTGCCATCTCTGCAAGACCTGTACCTATCCGGATGCGCCATGCCGTTTTCCGGACCGCATGTCGCCATCCATCTCCAGTTACGGCATCATCGCCGCCAAGCTAGCAGATTGTGCAGGAATGCCTTACATCAACGGCGAAAACACTGTCACCTATTTCGGTCTAGTCTGCTTCGGCAAAGCCTAAAAAAATCTGTCCCTTTCGTCCCTTTTGTCCCTTTCGTCCCTTTTAGAAAATGCCTGATACACCTAATACCATAGAAACAAAGATCTTGCAGAATACTGTGCAACCTGCGGCGCAGACCACACCGCAGACTGAGACACAGGAGACACCGCCCGCTGACACGACACCCGTCCTCAAAACCGTCCCGCCCCCGCACCATGACCATGAGCACACAGGCGACACCATCCAGGAAGTCATCTCGTCGCTGAGCTCCAATGTCTCAGAAGTCGGCAACTGGTTTGAAAATAATAAGATGCAGCTTATTACCGGTGGCATCAGCACTGTCATCACCGTCCTTTTCTTCTTCGCGATCCTGCTGAGCCTACGGCACGTTGTCAGCCTAGGCATCGGAAAACTTTCCGCAAGCCTTGGCAAACTCATCCGCAGACTCTCCATGCACATATCGCTGCTTTTCCTGCTCACGGGACTTTCCTACAGCAACAGTCTCATCGAATTTCCACACGAAATCGAGCACGTTCTCAACAGAATATTCTTCGCGCTCTTCATTATCGTCTTCCTTGCGGGAATCCTCAGCATCATCAACGCCATTGACAAAGCCTGGTCACATCATTTCCGCCAGAAGAATGAAGAGTCCTACGCCACCAGCAAGCTGATGCTGGATTTGATCCGCCGCATCATCAAGACCGTCGTCTGGTTCATCGCCATCCTCTTCATTTTGCAGAATGTCTTCCATGTTGAAATCACACCGTTGCTCACTGGCGCGGGAGTCGTCGGCGTCGCCATCGCCTTTGCCGCGCAGAACACGATCGCCAATCTCTTTGGAGCATTCTCAATCCTTGGATGCCAACTATTTAAAGTAGGTGATTGGGTCAAGATCGGCGATGCGGAAGGCACCGTCGAACAGATCGGACTGCGCAGCATCCGCCTCCGCGCCTTCGAAGGACGGCTCATCGACATTCCGAACCGCGTCATCGCGGATACGGAGCTGGACAATTTCAGCAACCGCGACTTCTACCGCGAATGCTTCACTTTCAGTCTCGTCTATCAGACCACGCCCAAGCAGATGGAAAGGGCTCTCAAAATCATCAGCGAAGTCTGCGCGGACATGTCGGGCATTATGGTTCCAGGCAAGCCGCCCCGCTTCGCCTTCGTGGAATGCGCGGACTTCGCCTTGAAAATTCAAGGCTACATCTGGTTCAAAACAACGAACTTTTACACCCTTCAGGATTATAAGAACCATGTCAACATGGCGATTCTAAAGCGTTTCAACGAAGAAGGACTCTCCTTCGCCTATCCGACATCCACCGTCTTTCTGGCGAAATGATTCCGCAAACTCTGTCCCTTCCGTCGTTTTCGTCCCTTTTGTCACTTATCCATAGGTTTTCACAGAAATCTATGTCCACTGAAAGTGCATTTTTCCAATCATGCGTTAAATTGACATGAGGCCTTTTTCTCCAAAAAGGCCATTTGTTTTGTTCCCAATACATTATTAAATATAGTCAACCCAAAACAGGAGCTTGCAGAATGTCGTTTTTAGACTGGTCGATTGTCGCCATTCCATTGATTGCCATCGTCGTAATCGGCGTTGTCGCACAACATTACACGAACAACGTGGCGGGATTCCTCGCCGCCGGACGAAAGGCGGGCCGTTATCTGCTGACCGTCGCCGACGGCACGGCCGGCATGGGTCTGATCACCGTCGTCGCCCAATTCGAATCCAAATACCGTTCCGGCTACGCCATCGAATTCTGGGGCAACCTCACATTCGCCCTCACGCTGCTCATGACGTTGACAGGATTCGTCATCTACCGTTATCGTGAGACACGCGTGCTCACGATGGCCGAATTCTATGAAAAACGCTACAACCGCTCCTTCCGTATCTTCGCAGGCAGCACGGCCTTCATCTCCGGCTTGATTAACTACGCCCTCTTCCCCGCCGTCGCCGGCCGCTTCGTCATCTACTACTGCCATCTGCCGCAAATCGTCACCATCTGCGGAATCCATTTCAAGACCTTCGGCCTGCTGATGGCCCTCTTCCTCGGCATCGCCCTCTTCATCGTGCTCGCCGGCGGACAGATCACGACCATGGTAACCGACTGCTGCCAAGGTATTTTCGCCTACTTCGGCTATACGGCGATTGTCGTTGCGCTGCTCTGCATCTTCAGTGTCGCGGATGTCCGCGACGCCGTTTTGAGCCGCCCCGAAGGCGAGAGTTTCTTCAACCCCTTCAATGTCGATAAACTGACGCAATTCAACCTGTTGTACATCATCATCGGTATGATCGGCGCCATCTACAACCGCAATGCATGGCTTGGCAACCAGGCCTACTACTGCTCCGCCGCCAACCCGCATGAACAGAAGATGGCCGGCGTTCTCGGCCAGTGGCGCGCAGGATTCATGGGCATCGCCCTCATGCTGATGGTCATCGGCGCCTACACCTATATGAATTCGTCCCACTACGCTTCTCATGCGGCCGCCGTTCATCAGGAAATCCATGAAATGGTGCAGGAGGAATTCCCGCTTCCCGAAGGCGTGACGGAAAGTGACGTCAAGGCCATAGCCGAAGACAAAGCCGCGGAAAACAACGCCTCCGCCCAGCAGTTGAAGAAGACGCTGACCACGCGTGAAACCATTGGCAACCAAATGCTTGTGCCCGTCGCCCTGCGCCACATCCTGCCCATCGGCGTCACCGGAACCTTCATGGCCCTCATGATCTTCCTGATGGTTTCCACGGATACCACCTACCTCCACAGCTGGGGCACGATTCTCATTCAGGACGTCGTTCTGCCGATCTACCACAAGCCGATCTCCCAGAAGGCACAACTCCGCCTGCTCCGAATCGCCATCTCCTTCGTCGCGATCTTCGCATGGTGGTTCAGCTACTACTTCAGCCAGAGCGACTACATCCTCCAGTTCTTCGCCCTCACGGGAACCATCTATCTCGGTGGCGCGGGCGCCTGCATGCTCGGCGGCCTCTATACGCGCAAAGGAACGACGGCCGGTGCCTTCACGGCCATGATCGTCGGCCTCTTCTTCGCCCTCCTCGGTTTCGGCATCAACCAGAAATGGGTCGATGTCCACAACTGGCTCGCCACGAACTTCCCGAACTTCCTCGAAAACTTCCGCCTCTCCCTCGCCTATCTCGGCGACAAACTCACGATTGTCAACTGGGAAGTCGCGCCTGAGAAATTCGCCCGCAAGTTCCCGATCACGGGACAGGAAATCTATCTGCTCGGCATGGTCTCCGCCGTCGTCGGCTACGTCGTCGTCTCCTGGCTGACCTGCAAGAAGCCCTACAATCTCGACAAACTCCTCCACCGCGGCGAATACAACCTTGAGCACTTTGTTGACAAGGAAGCCGACCAGAGCGTCATCGAATCCGCCAAAGAGAAGAAATTCAACTGGAAGAGCCTCCTCGGCATCACGCCTGAATACTCCAAAGGCGACCGTATTTTGGCATGGAGTGTCGTCATCTGGTCGTTCTACAACTTCTTCTTCTTCCTGGTGGAAGCCATCTGGAATCTCAAGCCGGAATGGCGTTGGACGGAAGCCACGTGGACCAATATTTGGATCTACTACTCCCTGCCGCTCAGCCTGCTCGTCGGTATCGTCACGACTGTCTGGTTTACGTGGGGCAGTTCACGCGACCTCTACCGCCTGCTGAAGTCCCTCAAGGAGGCTCAGAATACCACTGACAACGAAGACGGACAGGTCAAAGAAGACGAAAAAGTCAACTAACGGCTGATCCATCAACAACCATCCATCAATCGGCGGACTTTTCATTTCGAAAGCGTCCGCCTTTTTTTTGCTCTTACCAGCGATCTGCTACTGGATATTTTCTAATATTCTAGCCTCCTAACCGCTAGCCTTCAATGCTCTCTAATCAGCTTGCGGGAATACATCCATTTTGCCAGATAGATGAATGGCGTGTCCAATACGGCGCAGACCGCCTTCAGCAGATACGTCGTTAAAACGATTTCCAGAAAAGCCTGTGTGGGATAAAGACCATAAAATGCGATAGTGGAGAAGATTAGCGAATCCAGCAACTGGCTGATAAGCGTCGAGCCGTTGTTGCGCAACCAAAGCATCTTCGCGCCAGGCAGTTTCTTCATGATGAAATGGTAGCTCCAGACATCGTGAAACTGGCTGACGATGTACGCGACGGCGGAGCCCGCCACAACACGTGGGACGACACCAAACAACGTCTTCAACGCCTCCTGCGAGAAATCGCCTTCACCAGGTATGAAAAGCAACGAGAACGTCATGAGAATCGGCAACGCCAACATGCTGATGAAGCCGATGAGCGCGGCCAAGGCGGCGTCTTTTTTCGAGTAGTTTTCAGACAGAATATCGGTCGCCAAAAAGATGGACGCATAAAGGACATTGCCCAACGTGGCCGTGATGCCAAACAGTTGTATCACCTTGATAACCTGAATGTTGGCGATGACCGTCGCCATGGCGACCCATGTGAAAAGGCCGAGTTTTCCCATGAATTTGTAGATGAGCAGCAAGGCGCCGAAGTCAATAAAAAATACCAGAAGCCAAAGGATTTCGTTGTTCATATTGTTTGTCCAGACGACCTTCCATTTTCTCTTTCCCGCATGTTTGACGTCCATTGAATATAGCTTGCCAAAGATGCGTTTTCAAAACAACCACAATACATTCATAGAAATTGCAATGTCTCCCCAAAAACACATATCAGAGGGATTGACATCAAATGATATACCCTTTTCAAACTGTCAGAGAATGATGAAAAACTCAATTCTTTGACAGTTTAAAACCAAATCTGAACTGTCAGAGAATGACATATTTTATGAATTCTTTGACAGTTCAATGGCTGTTTTATATGAATAATTCCTCCACGGGAATCGCGAAATCAAAGGAACCGTCAGCCTGTACTTTTGGCGCCAAATGGCCATCATAAACAAGAACTGTCCGCACAGACATGCCGCGCGGCACGGAAAGCTGCTCCACTTTATGCTCCATTTCCCGTACAGCCTCCATCCCGATTTCACTCTTTCGTTTCACTTCCACAACATAAAGCGCTTTCCTTGACTGGATAAGCAAATCAATCTGACACCCTTCACGCGCTTTCGTCGGCGCACTGTAATAAGGCGAAGCGGACAGCAGTGATACACCGTTCAGGCCGATTTTCGGTAAAAGAAGCTGAAAATTGCCAACCATCATGTTTTCAAATTGCAATCCCAAAATGGTCTGCCAGCCTGGCAAGTTCTCCAAAGAGGTGAATTGATAAAGACCGTTCTCCACTTCATGTATC
This sequence comes from Victivallales bacterium, assembly GCA_017554445.1. GTDB lineage: Bacteria > Verrucomicrobiota > Lentisphaeria > Oligosphaerales > Oligosphaeraceae > UBA1407. The sequence continues at coordinate 4,612 of JAFZIJ010000001.1, read as the reverse complement.
CGCGGCTCTATGTAATGGAGATAAAACCTTGCGTAATTGTCTTTTAGTCGATATCTTGCCATCAAGGCCGGCTTCTTGGTCCGTGGATTGATCCACATGTCTTTGGCGATAAATCCTGACAGTTCAAGCTCTTCGAGATAATCGCTCAGATGGCCGCTAGTCTCCTTGCCAAGTGCCTCCGCCAAGGCGGTCACAGTCAACGGGCCATTCGACAACGCCTTCAGAATATCTTGCCGAATCGTCGAACGGTTGCCAAACACTTCATGGAAAATTTGGTTGAAATCACGAAACAGAAGCCCTTCAGGAGAAAAACACAAGGCACGGATGTTTTCATCAGTTGACAACGCCGGATTCAACTCTTCCAAATACTTAGGAACTCCGCCAGTAATCGACAGCAAATCAAGCTTCTCCTGCAAAGATACGCGTTTCGCGGAACTGCGCCAAAAAGAAAAACAGTCCTTCAAAGGCAGTTCCCCAACAACTAAATCCAAAGACGCCCTCCCAACAAAACCCGTCCCTTGAAGGATGTTCTTTGAAATCCATGACGACACGGAGCCGCATAAAACGACGATTAGCGATTCATGACGACTGAACATTTTGTCCCAAGCGATTTTCAAGGTGCTTGGAAACGTGGCGTCATACGCGCCCATCCACGAAATCTCATCCAGCAACAACACGGTCTTGCCACTTTTAGGAAGCGCGTTGTCCAGCATTTGAAAAGCTTGCAACCAATTCTGTGGGACTATATTAGGGGAATTTGTCTGAATGGACAACTGCTCCGCGAAAGACGTCAGTTGCGTCACGCCATTGATGCCCGCGCCAGGAGCCTGCCCCTCCAAAGAAATAAAATGATTGGCTGTTCTGGCCGCAAATTCTCTGATAAGAGTGCTTTTGCCAATGCGCCGCCGCCCTCGGCATGTCACCAGTGACGGCACATTTTTCTGCCAAAGCCCTTTTAACTTTTCCAGTAAATCCTCACGACCGATAAACATCATGGCACCTCTGTTCAACATGTCTTCAAACTGTCAGAGATTTATTATAATCCATAATTCTTTGACAGCAAATCTCGACATTAAAACTGTCAGAGAATTCTGATTTTTTTTAATCTTTGACAGTTGAATTGATTTTTCTAAAACTGCAAAAACTTTTCTTTTCCATTCAAGCGCATTATAATATAAAATCAATGCCCAAGCATCGTATGACTTCCTACAAAGGGCTTGAAGACAGACTGAAGGAATACGAAACAACGCGTTTCGCTCTAAGGAATCAATCATGAACGAATCCCAAACAATCTCTCCGGCAGACAAAGCTTTCAAATTCTATTTTGACAATCCGTTTGAACGCAAAATCATGAACATCGAATACTCCGTGCTCAGCAACTTCCATGGGCAGGGTGTTCTGCCGGGCAACACGGAAATGCATTTCCGCAAAGGCCTCGAAGAGGGCTTCGACGGTTTCAAGGCGGACATGCGGCTCAGCAGCGACGGCGTCATCATCCTTTGCCACGACGCAGGCTACACGTTCACGCAAGACGGCAGAATCGCCACCTTCAACAAAGACAATTACACACCCATCCATGACATGCCTTTCAACAAGATCCGCGAATTGGAATTCGAGCATCCGTTTGAAGGCCAATATCTGCATCCATGCACGCTTGACACCATGCTTGCCCTTTGCGAAAAGCACGATGTTGTTGCATATCTAACTCTCCGCGCCGAACCATGGCGTGCGGAAGTCGCCCAGAAGATGGTCGAGCTTATCCGCGCCCATAAGATGGAGCATCGGACCATCATCAACCTCTACACGGGCGTCAAGGAGGCGGTTGACTGCGTTTCGTCGCTCCTGCCCGGCCTAGTCTATTGCAACACAAAATATCCTGATGTCCAACTGACGACGGAACTCATCGACTCATCCGCCACCGACGGCTATAAAATCATCTGCCTCAACAATCACCAGCTTGAAACTGTCACGCCTGAAAAGCATCAATATGCCGCCTCGAAAGGCATCCGCATCTGGACGTGGGGCGTCTCCAAGGCGGCGGAATGCGCCGCCCACATCGCACAGGGCATCACCGGCTTCCAAATGTGCTCCCGCGACGTGACCAACTCCGTGATTGCGAAGATGATGTAACGACGGCGTCTCGCCGTCGCGGTGTGGCGGCGGCGTCCCGCCGTCGCGCAAAGGCATCTCGCCTCTGCCACATTTGCAACATACTGAAAAAAAACACTTTACATATTTGACAAGCTTTTTCGACGAATTATTGTAACAAAGATTTGACTAGTCTTGCCCACGAGAAGGCAAGATTCACACTCCTCTATTACCAATTAAATAAACGGCAACAGGAGGCCAATATGAAACAATTGCTCCGCAAGATATTCTTTTGGGATGAATCCGCCAAAGGTGCACATTTTGGCCTGACGTTGTTCTTTCTCGTGCCGTGGATTTGGCTGACATTGATGTATGTCATAATCTATCCATTGTTCTTCATTACACAACACAAAGATGCGGCCTTGTCTCTGTTTGTGTTGATCAGCCTCTTTGCCTTGCTGACACTGGCTTACGGCGTCGCCCTCTTGCTCCATTTCATTTTTGTCAACAGCCATGGACTTCTCAAAAAACTGCCATGGGGGATGCTGATTCAAGGCGTGGTATTGCTCATAACAGGAATTTACTTATACAAATTTGTTATATTCAAAATATTCGGTACACTGGGCTTGATCAGCAATGCCTTCCCGACAGGACAACCACTGAATACAACAAAGCTCAACTTTCTTGTCTCCGGCAATAACATCATCATCGCCATTGTGTTGATCGTCGCACTGTTGGCGACGGGTTATGTATGCTTGGGCAAGACAATCGCTGGTATCGGGCAAGTGCCTTATTCCCAACTATGGACGAAAGGCGTGAAAACGTTATGGATGCTTTTCATCGCTATTTACATCCTGTCATGGGCCATGGGACTGTATGCCGTCCATGCCAGTCGCAATGCCGTTGCGGAACTGGAAAGAAGCCTTGGGAAACCAGTCACGCCTGAAGCTCTTGCAGAGATTTATTATCATGGACAGCAACCAGATGCGGATTTTTGGAAGAAACTAAAGGAGACAGAACCTAGTGCTTTGTTGAATCCAGAGGAAGAACAAGAAGAAAAAACAATCACAGATGAAGATTCCGACACAGAATCAGCAGAAGCTGAAACAGAAAAAGATAAGAAAATATCTTGGAATACAATCTATATGACCATGGATGGCCTTGCTTTCGCTGAAGCGATTCCACAAGAAATCATCGACCGCTGGAAGACGGATTTTCTGGACAAGCCGGAAACAAAGGCGTGGGAGGCGTTGTTCGATCAGCCATTGCCGCCAAACGCCCGTGAGTATTCAGCTTCCAGCATATTGGATGGCACGATGTTCTCTGGACTTAGTGTTGGGCGCACTTTGTGCCGATATGAAAATTCACGTATCCGCATTGCCTTGGATTCCAAGGATTTCTCTACTGTGGAAGCCGCTTTGACACGTATGCGGAACGCCAGCGGCTTTTACGAACATGACACCTTTCTGTTTGGCGGCCTCGACTGGATCGACTGCGAAGCCATTCAACTCAATGTCTTGATGCACATTATCGACTCAGGACAGCCAAATGACGAATGGCTTCACCAATTGGAACAATGGCTGGAATCGCGTGAGCGTATCGTGGAATCCGTGCTATGGAACAGTTTTTACGGCGAGGCCGTCACAGGCCTTAACATGTTCAAGGCAATGGAGAAAGGAATACACGTAACGGATACGATGTCTTGCACACCGATCAATCTCAACCTATTGAATTGGCTGATGCCGCAGACCATGTTTTTCTTTGGCTTGGAGACCGCAGGATTAGCAGATTTGTACCGAACAGGCATTGAAAAGGGTTATCGGCAAACGCGTCCGCATGGTATGTTCGCTAGCATGCTGCAGCCGACCATGGAAAAAGTCGAGAAAAAATACAAGGCTATCATTGCCGAATACCGCATCATGCGCGGCGTGGTGGTAGCGGAGCTCCATAGGCGACAACATGGTTCCTTCCCATTGACGATGAAGCTATTGGAAGATCCGCTCGCCTCCGGTCAATTATTGAAATATCAATGTGGCAAAGTGGATATCACCCAGTCTGTATGGAATGCGGAAAAGCAGAAATGCGAACCGCAGCAACGGAAAATCCATGGCATGAAAATCTGGACACTTGGCCTGAACGGCATGGATGACGGCGGCCTGTACAACCTCTCCGACAATCAAGATGACAGATGTTATTGGTTGCGGGATAAATGACGAATTATTTCTTCTCTCATTCCGCCAACATCAGCTCCCGTTCCTTCTCCTTGGCCAATCTTCTGATATAGCTATCAAACGTATTTTGCAGTTCATTCCACAAACGAGCTGGCATTTTTGTAACTTTTTCAAGGGTTATAGCCATGCTAGGCGAGACATATCCACCATCAATAATCTCTTGTATTTCCTTTTCCGGCTTGTTGCAAAGTCTTGCAAACTCTTTGACGGTCATATTCTGGTCTTCAAGCCATTCGGCAATGAAATCACCTGGTGGGACGACTATTCCCAATTGGTTTTCCTCTTTCTGCTTG